>NZ_JBFATR010000050.1:0-47606 GCF_040678395.1 Streptomyces sp. NPDC052687
AGGCCGGACGCGGGGCCGCAGGCCGGACGCGGGGCCGCAGGCCGGACGCGGGGCCGCAGGCCGGACGCGGGGCCGCAGGCCGGACGCGGGGCCGCAGGCCGGACGCGGGGCCGCGTGACTCGCCTGCCGCTGACCCCCTCGGCGGCTAGGATCGCGGCATGGCCCTGCTCACCAGTGACGTCGATCGCTTCGAGGCCGCGAGGCCCCGGCTGGAGGCCATCGCCTACCGGCTGCTCGGCTCGGCGAGCGAAGCGGAGGACGCGGTGCAGGAAACGTTCCTGCGCTGGCAGGCCGCAGACGTCCGGCAGATCGAGGTGCCCGAGGCCTGGCTGACGAAGGTCCTCACCAACCTCTGCCTCAACCTCCTCACGTCCGCCCGGGCCCGCCGGGAGACGTACGTGGGCCAGTGGCTCCCCGAGCCGCTGCTCGCCGGGGACCCGATGCTCGGCCCGGCCGACACCGCCGAGCAGCGCGAGTCGGTGTCGTACGCCGTCCTCGTCCTGCTGGAGCGCCTGTCCCCGAGCGAGCGCGCCGTCTACGTGCTGCGCGAGGCCTTCGACTACCCGCACCGGGAGATCGCCGAGATCCTGGACATCACCGAGGCGGCCAGCCAGCAGATCTTCCACCGGGCCAAGAAGCACGTGGCGGCCGGCAAGGCGCGCGCCCGGATCGACGAGGCCGCCGCCCGCGCGATCGTCGCGGAGTTCCTGGCCGCCGCGACCAGCGGCCGTACCGAACCCCTGGTCCGCCTGCTCACCCAGGACGCCGTCTCCGTCGGCGACGGCGGCGGCAAGGTCCCCGCCCGCACGAAGGCGTTCGAGGGCGCGCTCGCGGTCGCCAGGTTCCTGCGCGGCCTGTTCAAGCCCAGCGACGCCAAGCGGGCGCTCGTCGGCGGCGCGCTCGAGATCTACGCCACCATCGCTAACGGCGAGCCCGCGTTCGTGGCGGTCGTGGACGGCCGGGTCGTCGGGATCACCTGTCTGGAGGTCACCGAGGAGGGCATCGCCGCGGTCCGCAGCCAGGTCAACCCGGACAAGCTCGTCCGCGCGAGCGAGCGGTGGGCCGCCGGGCGCCTCGGCGGCACCCCGCTCCACACCCTCTGACATCATGTGACGTGCTTCACATCCTGATCCCGTCAGGAATCGCGGGGCTGCCCGGTTCAAGGGGCACCACGCAGTTCCCGCAGACAGGAGCAGGCACATGCAGCACCGCATCGTCGTCCTCGGAGCCGGCTACACCGGAGCCATCGCCGCCGGCCGCCTCGCCAGGCGGCTGCACCGCGCGGACGTCGCCATCACCCTCGTCAACCCCGAGCCCGACTTCGTCGAGCGCGTCCGGCTGCACCAGCTCGCGGCCGGCCAGCCCCTGCGGTACCGGCCGCTGCACGAGATGTTCGCCGGCACGGGCGTCGCGCTGAAGCTCGCGAAGGTCACCGCCGTGGACGCGGACCGCAAGACGGTGTCGGT
Organism: Streptomyces sp. NPDC052687; assembly: GCF_040678395.1. NCBI lineage: Bacteria > Bacillati > Actinomycetota > Actinomycetes > Kitasatosporales > Streptomycetaceae > Streptomyces > Streptomyces sp. NPDC052687. Next base: position 1,467 of record NZ_JBFATR010000050.1, read on the forward strand.
CACCGCCGTCGACGGCTCCGGGCACGAGGAAGTGGAGTACGACACGCTGGTCTACGCCCTCGGCAGCGGCTGGAACGACGGAGGCGTCCCCGGTGTCGCCGCCCACGCCCACGACATCGCGAGCCGCCCCGGCGCCCTGCGCCTCCGGGACCGCCTGGCCGCCCTGGAGGCCGGCCGGCCCGTGGTGGTGGTCGGCGGCGGCCTGACCGGTCTGGAGGCCGCGACCGAGATCGCCGAGGCCCGCCCGGACCTCGACGTCTCCCTGGCCGTCCGCGGCACCCTCGGCGACTGGCTCTCGAAGAAGGGCCGCGCCCACCTGCGGACGGTGGTGGACCGGCTCGGCATCACGGTCCACGAGGAAACCGAGGTCGCCGCCGTGGCGGCGGACAGCGTGACGACGGCCGACGGCCGGACCCTCCCCGCCGAGGTGACCGTGTGGACCACCGGCTTCGCCGTCCACCCGATCGCCCGGGCCACCACCCTGGAGGTCACCGACCGGGGCCAGATCGTGGTCGACGGCACGATGCGTTCGGTCACGCACCCGGACGTGTACGCCGTGGGTGACGCGGCGATGGCCATCGGCCCGAGCGACAAGCCGCTGCGGATGTCCTGCGCCTCGGGCGTCCCGATGGCCTGGCAGGCCGCGGACGCCATCGCCGCGCGTCTCGCCGGGACCAAGGTCCCGCACCTCTCGATCCGCTACTACCAGCAGTGCGTCTCCCTGGGCCGCAAGGACGGCCTGATCCAGTTCGTCACCGCCGACGACCGCGCGAAGGACGGCGCCATGACGGGCCGCGTGGCCGCCCTCTACAAGGAACTGATCTGCAAGGGCGCGGCCTGGGGCGTCGCCAACCCCACCACGGGCCTGCCGAGCCGGCGCCGCCACGTCACCCGGCAGGAGGCCGGGAGCCACGGTCGGGCGGAGGCGGCGGCGTGACGGAGACTCCGGCCGGAGGACCGGCCGGAGGAGGCCACCCGGCCCGAGGGGCCTGACAGGGGAAAAGGGGGCGGCTGACCTCACCCGCCCCCGGCCGGACCGCCGGCGCCGGCCGACGTACCCACGACGTCGGCCGACGCCGGCGGTCCGGCCCCCGGACGCCCCGGGCACCTGCCCCGACGTCCGGCCCTCACCGGCCTACGGCGTCCCTTACCGGGTGGCTCACGGGCCTCGCCCACCGACCGACAGCCGTACGGTCACTGATTGACGGCGCCAGGCCTCCACCCCGCAGGCTTCCGGCTACCGGCTACCAGCCGACGGGCGCCCCAGCCCCCGGCTCACGGGCCTCCGCCCACCGACCCACAGCCGCACCGGTCACCGCCCGACGGCGCCCGGACCACCGACCCACAGCAGTACCGGTCACCGCCCGACGGCGCCCGGACCACCGGCCCGCAGGCGCCCCGGCCGCGATCGGCCAGCCTCACCACCGCCGGGCGCCGGCCGGCCTGGGTGGTCTACGCCTTCGCCAGTTCCACCCGCTGTTCCCGTTCCGGCAGCTCCGTGCCGGCCTCGGTGTCCGCCGGGGCGGAGCCGTGGTCGTCGAGGAGGGTCTTCTCGTCGAACGGGGCCCGGCCCGCGAGGACCTCGGCGACCCGCTCCTTGTCGATCTCCTTGGTCCAGGTGCCGATCAGGACGGTGGCGACCGCGTTGCCCGCGAAGTTCGTCAGGGCGCGCGCCTCGCTCATGAAGCGGTCGATGCCGACGATGAGTCCGATGCCGTCGACCAGGGCCGGCTTGTGCGACTGGAGGCCGCCCGCGAGGGTGGCGAGCCCGGCGCCGGTCACACCCGCCGCGCCCTTGGAGGCGACCAGCAGGAACAGCAGCAGCGGGATCTGCTCGCCGACCGACATCGGCGTACCCATGGCGTCGGCGATGAACAGGGACGCCATGGTCATGTAGATCATGGTGCCGTCGAGGTTGAAGGAGTAGCCGGTCGGGACGGTGATGCCGACGACCGGCTTGCTGACGCCCAGGTGCTCCATCTTGGCGATGAGCCGCGGCAGCGCGGACTCCGAGGAGGACGTGGACAGGATCAGCAGGAACTCACGGCCCAGGTACTTGAAGAACGTGAGGATGTTCAGCCCGGACACGATCCGCAGCAGCGCGCCGAGGACGAGGAAGACGAACAGGAAACAGGTGACGTAGAAGCCGAGCATCAGCACGGCGAGGCTCTTGAGCGCGTCCAGGCCCGCGGACCCGGTGACGGCGGCGATGGCACCGAAGGCGCCGATGGGCGCGGCCCACATCACCATGGCGAGGATGCGGAAGACCAGCCGCTGGATGTGTTCGACCCCGCGCAGGATCGGCTGGCCGGCGGAGCCCATGGCCTGGAGGGCGAACCCGGCGAGCAGCGCGATGAGCAGGGTCTGGAGCACCTCGCCCTGGGTGAAGGCGGAGACGATCGTGGTGGGGATGATGCCGAGCAGGAACTCGGTGGTGTCCTTGGCCTCCCCGTCGACCTGGGCGTGCCCGGCGTCCTTCACCGCGTCGGTGACGGCGAGCCCGGTGCCCGGCTCCAGGATGTTGCCGACGACGAGACCGATGGCGAGGGCGACCAGCGACATCGCGAGGAAGTAGACCAGGGCGATGCCGCCCACGGCACCTACCTTCGCGGCCTTCCGCACCGAACCGATACCGAGCACGATCGTGCAGAAGATGATCGGCGAGATCATCATCTTGATCAGGTTCACGAAGCCGGTACCGATGGGCTTCAGCTCCACCGCGAAGTCCGGAGCGGCCAGACCCACGGCGATGCCGAGGGCCACCGCGATGATCACCGCGATGTAGAGATAGTGGGTGCGGTCCCGCTTGTCCCGCTTGCCCGAAGGAGCGGGGGCTGCGGCAGGTGCCGTTTCGGGTGTGCTGGTCACGGCTGCCCTCCTTGACGACGTCGTCGGCATCACCGGCGTGCGGCTCACGTCCGGGGGAAGATGCGGGGATTCTCCGGGGGAAGAACCGGCGAATCTCCGGGGAATGCACGTGACTATCTCCCGGCCTGTGAGGGCGGTCACCCTTCCGTTCATTTAGTTCACACTTCGGCGGAGAGGCAGACTGAGCCCATGCGCATCCCGTCCGTCCCCCGCCCCCGCAGCCTGGCCGGCCAGCTCTTCGCCATGCAGGCCGTGCTCATCGCGGTGGTCGTCGCCGGGTACGCGCTCTTCACCTACGTCAGCGACCGCCGCCAGGCCGAGGAGGCGGCCGGCCGCCAGGCCACGGCGGTGGCCCGCTCGGTCGCCGACTCCCCCTCCGTACGGGAGGCGATCCGCACCCCCGACCCGACGGCCGCGCTCCAGCCGTACGCGCTGCGGGTCATGCGGGACACCGACGTCGACTTCGTCACGATCATGAATCCGCGGGGCATCCGCTGGACGCATCCCCGGCGGAGCGAGATAGGCCAGCGCTTCCTGGGCCACACCGAGCGCGCCCTGCGGGGCGAGACCTTCACCGAGACGTACACCGGGACCCTCGGCCCGTCCGTCCGTGCGGTCACCCCCGTGGTGGAGGCGGACGGGAGGATCGTCGGCCTGGTCAGCGCGGGCATACGGGTCGAGGCGATCACCGAGCGGGTTCGCGGCCAGCTGACCGCGCTGCTGGGCGTGGCGGCGGGCGCCCTGGCCCTGGGCGCGATCGGCACGTATGTGATCAACGCCCGGCTGCGCCGCCACACCCACGGCATGAACGCGACCGAGCTGAGCCGCATGCACGACTACCACCAGGCCGCGCTGCACGCCGTACGCGAGGGACTGCTGATGCTCGACGGGCAGTACCGGGTGGCGCTGATCAACGACGGCGGCCGGGAACTGCTCGGCGTGTCCGGCGAGGTGATCGGCCGCTCGGTGGCGGAGCTGGGCCTGCCCGCGCCGCTGACGGGCGCGCTGCTGGGCTCCGGGCCGCGCGTCGACGAGGTGCACCTGACCACCGACCGGGTCCTGGTGGTGAACACCTCGCCGGTGTCGGGCGGGGAACGCCGCGGCACGGTCGTCACCCTGCGCGACGTGACGGAACTCCAGTCCCTGATGGGCGAACTCGACTCGGAGCGCGGCTTCACCCAGGCCCTGCGCTCCCAGGCGCACGAGGCCGCCAACCGCCTGCACACGGTCGTCTCGCTGATCGAGCTGGGCCGCGAGCAGGAGGCGGTCGCCTTCGCCACCGCCGAACTGGAACTGGCCCAGGCACTGACGGACCAGGTGGTGGCGGCGGTCGGCGAACCGGTCCTGGCGGCCCTGCTGCTGGGCAAGACGGCCCAGGCCAACGAGCGGGGCGTGGAACTGGAGGTGTCGGCGGACAGCCGTCTCGACGACGGGGTGCTGCCGGAGGACTTGCCCTCCCGCGACCTGGTCACCATCCTCGGCAACCTCATCGACAACGCGGTCGACGCGGCCCAGGGCAGTGTGCGGGCACGGGTCACGGTCGCGGCGTACACGGAGGACGGCGAACTGGTGCTGCGGGTGTCGGACACCGGCGCGGGCGTGGACCCGTCGCAGGCGGACCTGGTCTTCCAGCGCGGCTTCTCCACCAAGCCGGCGCCGGCCGGCCCCGGCGGCCTGGCCCGCGGCCTGGGCCTGGCCCTGGTCCGGCAGGCGGTACACCGCCACGGCGGCGCCCTGTCGGTGGCCGCGGCCGAGGGCGGGGGCGCCCGGTTCGAGGCACGGCTGCCCCTGCGCACGGCCCCGGTCGCCGGAGGTACGTCATGACGACGCCGCCCGCCGAACCGATCCGCGTCCTCATCGTCGAGGACGACCCCGTCGCCGCCGACGCGCACGTGATGTACGTCGGCCGGGTCCCGGGCTTCGTCGCCGTCGGCACGGCGCACACGGGCGCGGAGGCGCGCCGCGCGCTGGACCGCACCCCGGTGGACCTGCTGCTGCTGGACCTGCACCTCCCGGACGTCCACGGCCTGCAACTGGCCCGCTCCCTGCGGGCGGCCGGCCACCACGCGGACGTCATCGCGGTCACGTCGGCGCGCGACCTGACGGTCGTCCGGGAGGGAGTGTCGCTCGGCGTCGTGCAGTACGTCCTGAAGCCCTTCACCTTCGCGACCCTCCGGGACCGGCTGGTCCGCTACGCCGAGTTCCGCGGCGCGGCGGGCGAGGCGAGCGGCCAGGACGAGGTGGACCGCGCCCTGGCCACCCTGCGCGCCCCCGGCCCCGCGGCCCTCCCGAAGGGCCTCAGCGCACCGACCCTGGAACGGGTGACGGCCGCCCTGCGGGAGGCGGAGGAAGGACTCACCGCGGCGGGCGTGGCCGAGGCGGTGGGCATCTCCCGCATCACGGCCCGCCGCTATCTGGAGCATCTGGTGGACGCGGGGAGGGCGGGGCGGAGTCCGCTGTACGGGCAGGTGGGGCGGCCGGAGCTGGTGTACCGGTGGGTGCGGGGTCCTCGGTGAGGGCGTCGGCCCAGGCGCGGGCCCGGGCGGCTTCCTCCGCGGCGTCGGCCCGGGCATAGGCGTCGGCGGCCCGGAGAAAGCAGGTGCGGGCTTCGGCGCGACGGTGGACGATCACGTGGGTGGCGGCCAGGTTGCGGAGGGACGTGCCCGCCCTGTACCAGTCCTCGAACTCCCGGTAGATCTCCAGGGCCTTGCCGTACGCCTCGATCGCCTCGTCCGGCCGGCCCGCCGCCAACAGGGCGACACCGAGGTTGTTCCACACGCCCGCCTCGCGGGGCCGGTTCCCGATGGCCCGGCACAGGTCGCGCGCGCGGGTGTGAGCGTCGATCGCCTCCTCGGCCCGGCCCGCCTTCCACAGGTCGGTGCCGAGGTTGCTCCACGCCCTGGCCTCGCCGTGGCGGTCCCCGGCGGCCCGGCACAGGTCCCGGGCCCGGGTGTCGGCGTCGATCGCCTCCTCCACCCGGCCCGCCTGCCGCAAGGCGGTGCCGAGGTTGCTCCACACACCCGCCTCGCCGTGGCGGTCCCCGGCGGCCCGGCACAGGTCCCGGGCCCGGGAGTGGGCGTCGATCGCCTCCTCCGCCCGGCCCGCCTGCCGCAGGGCGAGGCCGAGGTTGTTCAACGCCGCGGCCTCGCGGCGGCGGTTCCCGGCGCGGTGAGCCGCCTCCTGGGCGGCACGGGAGACGGTGATCCAGTCGTCGAAGTACCGCCGCCAGTCCAGATATGCCCCCAGGCACAGGGCCAGCCCCACCGCCGTGCCGGCGAGCCGCTCCTCCCGCGCCCACGACGCCGCCGCCACCAGCCCCGCCCGTTCGCCGTCCACCCACGTCAGCGCCTGCTCACGGTGCGCGAACCGCTGCGGCTCCGGTTCGCCCTGCAGCCACCGCACCCGCTCGTTCGCCGCGTCCACCCACCGGTGGTAGCACTCCAGCACCCGCTGCCGCGCGGCCACGCCCTCCTCCGGGGCCACCACACCCGCCCCGAACACCCGCACCAGGTCGTGCAACCGCCACCACCCGCGCCCGCTCGCCCGCTCGACGAGATGGGCCCGCGCCAGGGCCTTCAGCTCCCGGGCCGGCGGCGCGTCCGTACCGGCCAGCGCGGCGGCGACCTCGTCGCTGATCTCCGGGCCGGGCGCGATGGCGAGCAGCCGCAGCACACGCGCCTGCTCGGGCGGCAGCCGCCGGTAGGAGAGATCGAACGCCGCACGCACACTCCGCTCGCCGTCATCGAGATACGACAACCGATCACGCGACTCGGCGAGCTCCCCGACGAGTTCCCCCACCGGCATCTCGCGGTCCTCCGCCAGCAGCGCGGCCGCGATCTGCAAGGCCAGCGGCAGATGGCCGCAGAGCCCGGCGAGCCGCCCGGCGGCCTCCGGGTCGTCGCGCACCCGGCGGTCCCGCGGATCCGCGATCCGCAGCGCGAGGTCCAGGACCTCGTACGCCGCCTCGGGGGTGAGCTGGTCCAACGGCACGAGCCGCGCCCCCAGTTGCGGCAGCCGGTCCCGGGACGTCACGAGCACCCGGTGCCGTGCGCTCCCCGGCACCAAGGGCCGGACCTGATCCGGCGACGACGCGTTGTCGGCGAGGAGCAACACCGCACCGCGCTCACGCGCGCGCCGGGCCAGCACCGACCGGTACAGCACCGCCTGTTCGTCCACCGTCGCCGGGATGTGCTCGGGCTCGACGCCGAGGGCGCGCAGCAGGGCCTGCAGGGCCGGACCGGCGGTCACGGGCGCGTCGTCGTATCCATGCAGGTCGACGAAGAGCACCCCGCCCGGGAACCACCCCCGCTCCCGCGCCGCGTGCGCCGCCTCCACCGCCAGCGCCGTCTTCCCGATCCCGCCCAGCCCGGACACGGCGGTGACGAGCACGGCCTGCTGCGGATCGCCGGGCGCGGCCGGGTCGAGCGCGTCGAGGAGCCGGGCCAGCTCCGCGTCCCGTCCCGTGAAGCCGGCGGCCTTGGCGGGCAGGGAGTCCAGCGCGGTGGGCGCGGGGGCCTGGGCGACCCCGGTGACCGGCCCGTAGAAGGTGCCGCCCCGGAAGTCGACGTGATCAGCGCTCATGCCACGTCGTCACCCCCGCCGAACGGCAGCGCGTACACCACGATGTGCACCGCGAGCCCGACCACGACGCACGCCTCGACCACGGAGATGATCAACAGTCCACGGCTGACATCACCGGCCCAGTACACGGCGAGCGCGCTCAGCGGTACGACACAGAAGGCGAGCAGGTCGACGACGAGTTGCGTGACCTTCCGGGCCACCCGCCGCGCGTCCCCGCGGTGAAAGCTCTCCCACCGGAAGACGGACTCCTCACCGGCGAGCCGCGCGAGCCGGGGCCCCAGGTCACCGCGGACGTACGCCCCGATGGCGGAGATCTTCTGGTCGTTGACGAGATACGTCCACCCCAGCACCACACACACCGGCGGCAGCGCGAGCAGCATCGACGCCTGCCCGGCCTGTGCCGCGGCCGCGATGACGGCGGCGACGACGGCGAGGGTGACGTAGAGCAGGTTGTCCCGGAAACCGATCCGCGCCTTCTGCTCGTCCTTGACGCTCTGGTACTCGGCGAGCAGCAACTGCCCGGCGGTGACGTCACGCTCGTCCGGCACGTCGTCGCCCTTCTCCCCCGCTGTCCAACAGCCCGCCCTTTACGACCACTTGGCAGTACTTTAGGGGTGTGCCGCAGACACATCCCAGGGTTCCCACCGTTGTCGTCCTCACCGCGCTCGCACTGGAGTACGCCGCCGTGCGCGGGCACATCGAGGACCGGGAGGAGTTCGTGCACCGCGACGGCACCCGTATCGAGCAAGGACGCCTCGCGGGCACCGACTGGTACGTCGCGCTCGCCGAACTCGGCGAGGGAGAGAGAACGGCGGCGTCCCTCACGACCCAGCTCATCGAGTGGCTGCGGCCGGAGGCGGTGCTGTTCGTCGGGGTCGCGGGGAGCCTCAAGGACGACATCGCGATCGGGGACGTCGTCGTGGGCACGAAGGTGTACGGCATCCACGGCGGCAAGTGGGCCCCTGGCGGTTTCCTGTCCCGCCCGGAGTCCTGGCCGGGCTCCAACGCTCTGGTGCAGGCGGCGCGTTCGGCGGCGCGGGACATGTCCGCCGTACGGACCCACTTTAAGCCGATCGCCTCCGGGGACGTGGTCCTCGCCGACGCCGAGTCGGAGATCGCGAAGCACTTGCGCGAGCAGTACAACGACGCGGCGGCCATCGAGATGGAGGGCTCCGGCGCGGCCCACGCGGCGCATCTCAGCGGGCAGGTGCACGCCCTGGTGATCCGCGGGATCAGCGACCGCGCGGACGCGCGCAAGGACACGGCGGACGCGGCCGGCTCCCAGGAGCGGGCCGCCGCGCAGGCGGCGTCGGTGGCCGTGGAGGTGCTGCGCAAGCACCACCCGCGCGGCCGGTCCTCCGACTCCCGGGAGGGCCCCCATACCGGCGGAGACCACATCGACTTCCGGGGCGGCACCTTCTACGGCCCGGTCATCGGCAAGCAGCAGTAGCCCCGCCGCCAAGGCCCCGGTCCACGGCCCGGTCCCGGTCGCGACGACCACCCTCCCACCCCGCCCTCCCGGTTTCACGGGCCGCACGGAGGAACTGGACCGCCTGCTGCCCCGCCTGGCCCCCGCCTCAAAGGAGGGCACACCGCTCCTCATCTCGGCCGTCACGGGCATGGGCGGCATCGGCAAGACGGCCCTGGCGGTGGAGGCGGCGCACCGGGCCCGCGCGAAGGGCTGGTTCCCGGGCGGGTTCCTGTTCGTGGACCTGCGCGGCTACGACGACAACCCGGTGACGGCGGACCAGGCGGTCCTGGCCTTGCTGGACGCGATGGGCGTACAGGGCACGGACCTCCCACCCACGACGCCCCGCCAGTACGACGCGTACCGCACCCTGCTGGCCGAGCGGCGCGACCGGACGCTGCTGATCCTGGACAACGCCTCGGACCCGTCACAGTACGTCCCGCTGCTGCCCGGCACGGACCACCACCGCGTGCTGATCACATCACGAGACCGCCCGGACGCCCTCCCGGTACGCATCATCGACCTGGAGATCCTGGATCCGCAGGAGTCCGCGGCACTCGTCACCCGTGCCCTCCAGGACGCGGACGAGAGGGACGACCGCCCTTCCCGCGAATCGGGAGCGCTCCATGAACTCACCGACTTGTGCGGCCACTTGCCCTTGGCCCTCCACATCGCCGCCGCGATGCTGCGCAGGCGGCGGCACCGGGACATCGCCTCACTGGTGACCGAGATCAAGGAGATGGGGGACCCGACCGTCGTCCTGGACGAGGGCAGTCCCGGCACGGACCTGTACGGCCGCTCGCTCGTACTGCGCCCCGTACTGGAGACGTCATACCGCCGACTGCCACCCGACCAGGCCCGGCTGCTGCGGCTGCTGTCCCTCGCGCCCGGAGCCGAGACCGGGACGGAGGCGGTGGCCGCGCTGGCCGGCCTCTCCCCGGACTCGGCGTTGCCCCTGCTGGAGGAGCTGACGGCGACACATCTGGTGACACCGAGGGGAACGTCGGGTGCGGGACTTCGCTGGCGGATGCACGACCTGGTGCGGGCGTTCGGAGCCGGTGCCGTGGACGAGGAGGAAGGGGACGCGGCGCGGGAGCGGGTGTTGAGGTTCTACGTCCGGTGGGCGGATGCGGCCAACAGCCGGCTGCGGTGGCTGCCGGGCATGCCGGAGCCGGAGCGGTTCGCGGACCGGGGGCAGGCGTTGGCGTGGCTGGACGGCGAACGGGCAGGGCTGGTGGCAGCGGCGCTGTGGGCGCGGGAGGACCGGTTCGCGGACACGGCGGTGCGACTGGCCTCATGCCTGGCGCGTTACCTCAGCTGGCGGCGGTACTTCGACGACGGGATCACCGTGAGCAGGGCGGCCCAGGAGGCCGCCCACCGCGCCGGTGACCGGCTGAGTGAAGCGATGGCGTGGACCGACCTCGGCAACGCCCTGCTGGAAGCGGGCCGGGTGGAGGAGGCGATCGAGGCCATGATCCGCGACCGTGAGCTGTGCCATGCCCTCGGTGACCGCCACGGCGAGGCGGTGGCGTGGAACAACTTCGGCAACGCCCTGCTGGTAGCGGGCCGCCCGGATGAGGCGATCGACGCCCACACCCGCGCTCGCGTCCTGTATCAGGACACCGGGGACCAGCACGGCGAAGCCATGGCGTGGAACAACCTCGGCAGCGCCCTTCGGCAGGCGGGCCGACCGGGCGACGCGATCGACGCCCACACCCGCGCTCGTGACCTGTTCCAGGACACCGGGGACCGCCACCTCGCCGGCACGGCGTGGAACAACCTCGGCAACGCCCTGATGGTGAGCGGCCGGGTGGAGGACGCGATCGAGGCGTACGGCAGGTGCCTGGAAATCTGCCGGGAGTTCGAGGACTGGTACGGGGCCGGTCAGGCGCTCCACAACCTGGGTACGGCTCACGTGGACACCCACCGCGCCGCCGCAGCACGCGCCCACTACCTCCAGGCCGCCGAGGCCCTGGCCCGCGCCAACGCCCCCACGGAAGCCGCGGAATCCCGCACCGCCGCCGATGCTCTGTGGGAGCCGCCCAAAGAGATCACCCCCAGCCGTCAAGAGGTGACCGACAAGTAATGGCCACCCCTGGCCAAAACCGTACGTTCCTACGATCTGTGATTGTGGCCGAACCGACCGTAGTCACCGATCACACGCCCCCGTACCTTGATGCATCGTGCGCCGACCCCCAGCTCAGCCGAACCAGCCCGCCCCGCCCTTCAACGCCCTCGCCGCCCGCCGGCTCCGGGCGGCACTGGGCATGGGGCCCGAGCATGTCGCCTACGGCATGCGCGCCTCGTACGGGCTGCCGTACGTGACGCCGGACCTCGTGATCGCCTGGGAGCGCGGGGTGGCGAACCCCAGCAGTCCGGAGCTGACCGCGCTCGCGGGGGTGCTGTGGTGCTCCCCGGGTGAGCTGATAGGCAGCCCGCGGACACTGAAGGAGCACCGCATCGCCCGCGGACTCGCACCGGAGGACGTCGCACGGGCGACCGGGCTGGAGCTGCTGGCGTACCAGCGGATGGAGGAGCACGACGAGTGGCGGGGCAACGACCGGCAGTCCGCCGCCCTCGCCGACCTGCTGGACCTGGACCTGCCCGCGTTCGTCTCGGTCACCGGCCGGGAGGCCAAGCTGGCCGAGCTGCTGCGCAGCGCGGTGAGCACGCGCTGGCAGGCGTACGTCCGCCCGGTGAGCAAGATCGTGCCCCTGGACAGGCAGACCCTGGAGGGCACCCTTCAGGAGTTGCACCAGGACTACCAGGGGCACATGGCCGCCACCCTCAGCTGGGGCGGGGGCGGCCGGGACTCGGACGCGTCGGGGCAGGAGTTCCTGGACCGGATCGTGGAGTACTTCTGGACGACGGCCCAGCGCCATACGGCCTGAACCACCCGGCCACAACGAGAGGCGGCGCTCTAGAAGACCGACTCCGCCTCGTCCATGCGGTCCTTCGGGACCGTCTTCAGCTCCGTGACCGCCTCCGCCAGCGGCACCATCACGATGTCGTTGCCGCGCAGCGCGGTCATCTTGCCGAACTCGCCCTGGTGCGCGGCTTCCACCGCGTGCCAGCCGAAGCGGGTGGCGAGGACCCGGTCGTACGCGGTCGGCGTGCCGCCGCGCTGGACGTGGCCGAGGATGACCGGCTTGGCCTCCTTGCCGAGGCGGCGCTCGAGTTCGTGGGCGAGGGCGGTGCCGATGCCCTGGAAGCGCTCGTGGCCGTACTGGTCGATCGCGCCCTTGCCGTAGTCCATGGTGCCCTCGGCGGGGTGGGCGCCCTCGGCGACGCAGATGACGGCGAACTTCTTGCCGCGCGCGAAGCGTTCCTCGACCATCTTGACCAGGTCGGCGGGGTCGAAGGGACGCTCGGGCAGGCAGATGCCGTGCGCGCCGGCGGCCATGCCGGACTCCAGGGCGATCCAGCCGGCGTGGCGGCCCATGACCTCGACCACCATCACGCGCTGGTGGGACTCGGCGGTGGTCTTGAGGCGGTCCATGGCCTCGGTGGCCACGCCCACGGCCGTGTCGAAGCCGAAGGTGCGGTCGGTGGAGGAGATGTCGTTGTCGATGGTCTTGGGGACGCCGACCACCGGCAGGCCCGCGTCGCTCAGCATCCGGGCCGCCGTGAGCGTGCCCTCGCCGCCGATCGGGATCAGCGCGTCGATCCCGAAGTCCTCGACCATGTCACCGGCGCGGGAGCAGGCCTCGCGCAGCCGGTCCCGCTCCAGCCGCGACGAGCCGAGGATCGTGCCGCCGCGCGCGAGGATGCCGCTGACCGCGTTGAGGTCGAGGCTGCGGTAGCGGCGCTCCAGCAGGCCCGCGTATCCGTCCTCGAAGCCGATGACCTCGTCGCCGTAGTTGTCGACCGCTCGGTGCACGACCGACCGGATCACTGCGTTCAGGCCGGGGCAGTCGCCGCCTGCGGTGAGGACTCCGATACGCATCGTGCTGTGTCTCCTGCTCGCTGTTGATACCGGTGAGCCACTTCCGATTGTTCCACGTCCCGCACCCCGGTGCCGCTCACCGTTCTTGACGGGCGCCTTATCCATCGCCGGAGGTATTGTCAAGAGGGTTCTGCTCACCTCGGTGGGCGATTTTTGTACCCCATCCGAGACGAGACCCACTCGAGAAGGAACGGAGAGCACGCGTGACGCGCAGCGTGTACGTGACCGGTATCGACCGCGGCGACGGCCGCCAGGTCGTCGAGCTGGGGGTCATGGAACTCCTGACCCGGCAGATCGACCGGGTGGGTGTCTTCCGTCCCCTCGTGCACGACGGGCCCGACCGCCTGTTCGACTTGCTGCGCGCCCGCTACCGGCTGTCGCAGGACCCGGCGACCGTCTACGGCATGGACTACCAGGAGGCCTCCGCGCTGCAGGCCGAGCGCGGCACGGACGAGCTGGTCGCCACCCTCGTCGACCGCTTCCACCTGGTCGCCCGCGACTACGACGTCGTGCTGGTCCTCGGCACCGACTACGCCGACACGCAGTTCCCCGACGAGCTGTCCCTGAACGCGCGCCTCGCCAACGAGTTCGGCGCCTCCGTGATCCCGGTCGTGGGCGGCCGCAAGCAGACCGCCGAGGCGGTCGTCGCCGAGACCGTCAACGCCTACCGCGCCTACGACGGCCTGGGCTGCGACGTGCTCGCCATGGTCGGCAACCGGGTGGCCCGCGTGGACCGCGATCACATCGCCGAGCGGCTGGCGGACCGGCTGCCCGTGCCCTGCTACGTCCTGCCCGACGAGCCGGCCCTGTCCGCGCCGACCGTCTCGCAGATCGCCCACGCGCTCGGCGCCAGGGTGCTGCTCGGCGACGACTCGGGGCTCGCCCGCGACGCGCTGAACTTCGTGTTCGGCGGCGCGATGCTGCCGAACTTCCTGGGCGCCCTGACGCCGGGCTGCCTGGTGGTGACCCCCGGCGACCGCGCGGACCTGGTGGTCGGCTCGCTGGCCGCGCACAGCGCCGGCACCCCGCCGATCGCTGGCGTGCTGCTCACCCTGAACGAGGTGCCGAGCGACGACGTGCTCACCCTCGCCGCCCGGCTCGCCCCCGGCACCCCGGTGCTGTCGGTGTCCGGCAACAGCTTCCCCACCGCCGAACAGCTGTTCTCCCTGGAGGGCAAGCTGAACGCGGCCACCCCGCGCAAGGCGGAGACCGCGCTCGGCCTGTTCGAGCGGTACGTCGACACCGCCGGTCTGACCAAGCGGGTCTCCGCGCCGAGCAGTGACCGCGTCACGCCGATGATGTTCGAGCACAAGCTGCTGGAGCAGGCCCGCGCGGACAAGCGCCGGGTGGTCCTCCCGGAGGGCACCGAGGAGCGGGTGCTGCACGCGGCCGAGGTGCTGCTGCGGCGGGGTGTCTGCGACCTCACCCTGCTCGGGCCGGTGGACCAGATCCGCAAGAAGGCCGCCGACCTCGGCATCGACCTCGGCGACTCCCAGCTGATCGACCCGGCCAGGTCCGAGCTGCGGGACTCCTTCGCCGAGCTGTACGCGGGCCTGCGCGCCCACAAGGGCGTGACCGCGGAGCTGGCGTACGACGTCGTCTCGGACGTGAACTACTTCGGCACCCTGATGGTCGAGGAAGGTCTCGCCGACGGCATGGTGTCGGGGTCCGTGCACTCCACCGCCGCGACCATCCGGCCCGCCTTCGAGATCATCAAGACCAAGCCGGACGCGTCGATCGTCTCGTCCGTCTTCTTCATGTGCCTCGCCGACAAGGTGCTGGTCTACGGCGACTGCGCGGTCAACCCGGACCCGGACGCCGAGCAGCTCGCCGACATCGCCATCCAGTCGGCGACGACGGCCGCCCGGTTCGGTGTGGAGCCGCGGATCGCGATGCTGTCGTACTCCACGGGCACGTCCGGCTCCGGCGCCGACGTCGACAAGGTGCGCGAGGCGACCGAGCTGGTGCGCTCGCGCCGGCCGGACCTGAAGATCGAGGGCCCCATCCAGTACGACGCGGCCGTCGAGCCGTCGGTCGCCGCGACCAAGCTGCCCGGATCCGAGGTCGCCGGGCAGGCAACGGTTCTGATCTTCCCGGACCTCAATACAGGCAACAACACCTACAAGGCCGTGCAGCGCTCGGCCGGGGCGATCGCCGTCGGCCCGGTGCTCCAGGGCCTGCGCAAGCCCGTCAACGACCTGTCCCGGGGCGCCCTCGTCCAGGACATCGTCAACACCGTCGCCATCACGGCCATCCAGGCCCAGTCCCCGATCGAGAAGGCAACCCAGCAGTGAGCTCCTCCCGTGTCCTCGTTCTCAACTCCGGCTCCTCGTCGGTGAAGTACCAGCTGCTCGACATGCGCGACAGCAGCCGGCTGGCGGTGGGCCTCGTCGAGCGCATAGGTGAGGAGACCTCGCGCCTGAAGCACACCCCGCTGCACACCGGCGGCGCCGGCCGGGAGTGGACGGGCGCGATCGCCGACCACGACGCCGCCCTCAAGGCCGTCGCCGAGCAGCTCGCGCAGGACGGCCTCGGTCTGGACTCCCCCGAGCTGGCCGCGATAGGCCACCGGGTGGTGCACGGCGGCAAGCACTTCACCGAGCCGACGGTCATCGACGACACCGTCCTCGCCGAGATCGAGCGGCTGATCCCGGTCGCCCCGCTGCACAACCCGGCCAACCTGACCGGTATCCGCACGGCGATGGCACTGCGGCCGGACCTGCCGCAGGTCGCCGTCTTCGACACCGCGTTCCACACGACGATGCCGGAGTCGGCCGCCCGCTACGCGATCGACGTGCAAACCGCCGACGAGCACCGCATCCGCCGCTACGGCTTCCACGGCACCTCGCACGCCTACGTCTCCCGGACGACCGCGAAGCTGCTGGGCAAGGCGCCCGAGGAGGTGAACGTCATCGTGCTGCACCTGGGCAACGGGGCGTCCGCCTCCGCCGTCCGGGGCGGCCGTTGCGTGGACACCTCCATGGGACTGACGCCTTTGGAGGGGCTCGTGATGGGTACCCGCTCCGGCGACCTGGATCCGGCTGTCATCTTCCATTTGATGCGAGTTGGCGGAATGTCCACGGACGAGATCGACACTCTTCTCAACAAGAAGAGCGGCCTGATCGGCCTGTGCGGTGACAACGACATGCGCGAGATCCGCCGTCGGGTGGACGAAGGCGACGAACAGGCGCGGCTCGCCTTCGACATCTACATTCACCGGTTGAAGAAGTACATCGGCGCCTATTACGCCGTGCTCGGCAAGGTGGACGCGGTCGCCTTCACCGCCGGGGTCGGCGAGAACGCGGCAGCGGTGCGGGAGGCGGCCGTGGCGGGCCTGGAGGAGCTGGGCCTGGCGGTCGACGGGGAGCTGAACGCCGTACGCGGCGACCAGCCGCGGCTGATTTCCCCGGCGGGCGCCCGGGTCGCGGTCGCCGTGGTCCCGACCGACGAGGAACTGGAGATCGCCACGCAGACGTACGCGCTGGTTAATGGCTCATCGAATCTCACCTGAGCGGCATCCCGCCCTTTTGTATTTTCCGCCAGCCGGAATATTCCGCAGCGAAACAAACCGATAGGATCGCCCCATGCGCCGTTCGAAAATCGTCTGTACTCTCGGCCCCGCGGTCGACTCCCATGAGCAGCTGGTCGCGCTGATCGAAGCCGGCATGAATGTGGCCCGCTTCAACTTCAGCCACGGCACCCACGCCGAGCACCAGGGGCGGTACGACCGACTCCGGGCCGCGGCCAAGGAGACCGGCCGGGCCATCGGTGTCCTCGCCGACCTCCAGGGCCCGAAGATCCGGCTCGCGACCTTCGCCGAGGGCCCGGTCGAGCTGGTGCGTGGTGACGAGTTCACCATCACCACCGAGGACGTCCCGGGCGACAAGACGATCTGCGGCACGACCTACAAGGGCCTGCCCGGTGACGTGTCCAAGGGCGACCCGATCCTGATCAACGACGGCAACGTCGAGCTGAAGGTCACCGAGGTCGACGGCTCCCGGGTGAAGACGATCGTCATCGAGGGCGGCGTCATCTCCGATCACAAGGGCATCAACCTGCCCGGCGCGGCCGTCAACGTGCCCGCGCTGTCCGAGAAGGACGTCGAGGACCTGCGGTTCGCGCTGCGCATGGGCTGCGACCTGGTCGCCCTGTCCTTCGTCCGGGACGCCAAGGACGTCGCCGACGTCCACCGGGTCATGGACGAGGAGGGCCGCCGCGTCCCCGTCATCGCCAAGGTGGAGAAGCCGCAGGCGGTGGACAACATGGAGGACGTCGTCATGGCGTTCGACGGTGTGATGGTCGCGCGCGGCGACCTGGCCGTCGAGTACCCCCTCGAAAAGGTCCCGATGGTGCAGAAGCGGCTCATCGAGCTGTGCCGCCGCAACGCCAAGCCGGTGATCGTGGCGACCCAGATGATGGAGTCGATGATCACCAACTCCCGTCCGACCCGCGCCGAGGCCTCCGACGTGGCCAACGCGATCCTGGACGGCGCCGACGCGGTCATGCTGTCCGCCGAGTCGAGCGTGGGCGCGTACCCGATCGAGACGGTCAAGACGATGTCGAAGATCGTCCAGGCGGCCGAGGAGGAGCTGCTCTCCAAGGGCCTGCAGCCGCTGGTGCCGGGCAAGAAGCCGCGCACGCAGGGTGGTTCGGTGGCCCGCGCCGCCTGCGAGATCGCCGACTTCCTCGGCGGCAAGGGCCTGGTGGCGTTCACCAAGTCCGGTGACACCGCCCGCCGGCTGTGCCGCTACCGCGCGTCCCAGCCGATCCTGGCCTTCACCACCGACGAGTCCACCCGCAACCAGCTGGCGCTCAGCTGGGGCGTGGACTCCTACGTCGTGCCGTTCGTGAACAGCACCGACGAGATGGTCGACCTGGTCGACCAGGAGGTCCTGAAGCTCAACCGCTTCAACCCGGGCGACATCATGGTCATCACCGCCGGCTCCCCGCCCGGCGTCCCCGGCACCACCAACATGGTCCGGGTGCACCACCTGGGCGAGGGCGACCGCGCCTGACGCCAGGCGGTCCTGACGCCACGTCGTCCCGGACACACGTCGTCCTGGACTCACGCCGTCCTTCTCGCGTACGACACCGAGGGCGCCCCCTGCGACAGGGGGCGCCCTCGGGTGCTGTGCGGCTCCCGGACGGGTCGGCGGGGCGGTCAGCGGTCGACGGTCGACGGTCAGTCGGTGACGTACTGACGCAGCCCGGGGACGTGCAGGGTGCCGCCGAACTGGCCGGCCTGCTGCACCTTCACCTTCGTGAAGTAGATGAGCGGGATGTTCAGCGGCGGCGGGTGCTCCGGGTCGAACGTCACCGGGATCAGCCCCAGCAGATTGCCGGAGATGCGCTCGGTGTACATGATCGTCTCGCCGTCGCGGATGGTGGACGTCGAGCCCTTGGCCGCCTGCACGTGGTAGGTCTTGCCGCTCAGGTCGTCCTTCACCGTCTGGTGCAGGTCGCCGATGTCGGTGCCGTCGGATATGACGTACTTCAGCACCTTCTTGACCGTGCCGTTGGCCGTGCGGACCTCGACGATGCCCTTGTAGTCGGCGCCCTTCAGCGTCAGCGAGCTGGCGTCCAGGAACCACGGGTCGTCGGGCAGCGGCACGGCGTTGTCGACGCCGCCCTGCGCGTCGGTGGCGACCGGGCAGTCGTCGGCGTCCGTGCTCGGGCTCGCCGACGGCGACGGGGTGGCCGTCGCCTCGCCGGCGGACTCGGTGGCCTCCGGTACGGCCCCGGGCGCCTCGGACGCCGTGTCCCCGGCACCGTCGGCGGTGTCCTGCCCGCCGTCGGTGTCCTGGTCGGCGCCGTCCCCGGCCGGGTCCTCGGCGCCGCTGCCGGAGTCCCCTCCCTGGCCCGCGCCCGTGCTCGGCTCCGGGCTCGCCGGGGCGGACGGGGACGGGGCGGGGCTCGCGGACTCCTCGGCGCCGCCGCCGGTGACACCGTCGACCACGCCGTCCACGACCCCGGTGACGGTGTCGCCGATGGTCTCCAGCACGCCCTTCTGCGTCTCGGTGGGCGAGGGCGTGGGGGCGTTCTGCGGCTCCTTGGTGGCCGGCGCCCCGGCGGAGGCGGAGGCGGTCGGCGCGGGGCCCGGCTCGTCGGCGGAACCTGAATCCGCCGAATCGCCGTCACCCGGACCGGAGTTGCCCGAGCCCGAGCCCGAGTCGCCGGAGCCGGAGCCGGACGTCGCCGACGGGCTCGGCTCGGCGCCGCCGGCCGACGGGCTCTCGCTCGCGCCGGCCGAGGCGGACGGCGACGGCGTGGGCGTGGGCGTGGCGGTCTCGCCCTTCCCGGCGTCCTCGAGGGCCGCCACGCACTCCTTGTACTCGTCGGCCGTCAGGCTGCGCGACGCCGGCTGCTGGTCCTCGGCGAGGGCGAGCTTCGGTGTGAACCCCATCCCCATCAGGACCGCGGTGGGCATCGCCGCGAGGGCTATCGCCTTGCCGGCCGGCATGTGGAACCTGGTGAACAACGGCTTCTTGGGTGCCGCGTGGCGCGGCCCGGTTCTCACACGGGACGTGTCCACCTCAGTCCCGTGGGTCCCCTCGTCAGCCGGCACTGTGCCTCCCGTTCGCCTCGTTGCCGGGGCTCGATCCCGACAGGTCGTCGGTTGCACCCACCGTGCCCGTGTCCGTGACCGGGGCCTGCGTGGCCGTGCCCATCGGGGCGATGGCCGCTCCCTTGGCGTCCGCCGGCTGCTGCGCGGGCGGCGCGTCCTCGGCCCAGGACACCGCCATCGCGCCGCCGATGAGGGCGAACAGGAAGCCGATGAGGAAGCCGCCGAGGTTGGAGACGGGGATGGACACCAGCGCCAGCAGGATCGCGGCGACGCCCGCGAAGACCCGGACGTGCTTCTGGAACCAGAGGCTGATGCCCAGGACGACGAGCAGCACGCCGATGATCAGGGATCCGGCACCCGCCGTGGTGGCCATCGCGAGCGTGAGATGGCCGAGCCGGAGGTTTGCGTACGGGAAGTAGGCGATGGGGAGTCCGCCGAGCATGACGAACAGGCCGGCCCAGAACGGCCGGGTGCCCCGCCAGGCGCGGAAGTTCCGCCGAAAGACCCGGAGGTAGTGCTCGTCGGTGCCGGGCGCGGCAGGAGTCTCGGCGCTCATGGAAAAACAGCTCCCTGGAACGGCGTTGCCGTGGTGAGTGGTACTGCGAATGCAGAGTCGGAGAGTTGACGGGCGGGGAGGCCACCGGCTCCCCCGCCCGTCAGCGAGTGCTTAGTAGCACTCCTTGACACCCGTCGACAGCGACATCTTCAGGCCGCTGAGCTTGAAGGTTCCGGCGGTGGTCGCCCACGCCGTCTGCTTCACGTCGGTGAGGGTGACCGAATCGGCCTGCTGCGAGAAGCCGTACGGGTTCGACTGCTCCTTGCCGCCCTTCATGCCCGGACCCTTGGAGGCGTCCTTGGCGGCGACACCGATGTCGATGCCCCGGAAGACGGCGTCGCCTTCCAGCTCGGCGACGTCGATGTACAGGTTCTCGGCCTGGACCGGGGTGTCACCCTGGCCGGCCCGCAGAATCAGGCTGACGTTGCCGAGCACCGGGATGTTCGGCGTGACGACCGACTGGCACAGGCTCTTGATGGTCGCGGACTTGAACGCCGAGACGGCGACGGGGTGAACCGTCTTCTTGCCGTCGAGCGTGTAGCCCTCGTCGAGAGCGCCGTACTGCACGAAGCCCGTGCCGTCGAGACGCTCGGTCGTGACCTTGAAAGACTGTCCGGAAACGCTGAACGACGCGGCGAGAGCACCCTGAGCGAGGGCGACGCCTATCGCCGCCGTGGCGGCCACGCTGGGCACCATGACCACGGCGAACCGCTTCCATCTGGTCCCACCACGCACCTGGGACTCCATATTTCCTCCTTCTCGGACGTACATCTCCTGACCCGGACTGGCCCCCAATGGCGGCTCAGCGGGGCAGGGATGGGAGAAGTGCTACGTCCTCGGGAAGGAGAGCGCCCGCACTCGGCGGCGCGTACCGCGCCCGAATCACCGGCGATCACCCCCGAGCGACAACCACTGGTCGCGCCTGACACGCATCACGCACAACCCTGCCGGACAGGCTTCGCCCGCTGGCGAAGACCCCCCTGTCCAAGAGCCGGCGCCGTCGGGCGTCGGCTCTGCTCGGTGGGGACCCAGGAAATCCCGTGACCCGACCGGCTGTCGGGGTCCGGGCAATGGACCGAGCGTGGCCGATCGTGGTGCATTCTCGCCGCCCGCACAAGGGGGTTCGTTACTCGCTAGTAACGGCGGGATAACCGAACAACGACCTGCCGGTCTCGCTTGGCGACGCTGGGTGCACCCGGCGGGGAGGACAAAGAAGGAATGTCGGGATGGAATCCGACAGAAACCCGCCCCCGACTTACTGGCAGTAACAGCGGCCGCGTTTGCCAAGTTTTGGCAAAGCGCGGCCGCATCGGTGCCACGAGGGCAGCCGTGTCCCGTGCGGAACACGGCTGGAAAGGGCCGTAAAAGGGCTAGAACAGAGCCCGTGCCAGCGCCCTGCGGGCCGCGGTCACCCGCGGGTCGTCTGCCCCGACGACCTCGAAGAGCTCCAGCAGTCGCACCCGGGCCGCGTCCCGGTCGTCACCGGCGGTGCGCCCGACGGTCTCGATGAGCCGCCCGAACGCGTCCTCGACATGCCCGCCGACCAGATCGAGGTCGGCCGCGGCGATCTGCGCCTGGACGTCGGCCGGCTTGTCGGCGGCGTCCTTGCGCACCTGCTGCGGGTCCATGCCCTGCACCCGCTGGAGCAACTCGGCCTGCGCGAGGCCGAGCTTGGCCTCCGGGTTGGCCGGGTCGTCGGCGAGCACGTTCTTGTACGCCTGGACGGCCCCGCCCAGGTCGCCCGCGTCCAGCGCCTGCGCGGCCGCGTTCAGCGCGCTCTCGTGCGGGCCGGCCGGCTGCGCGGGCGGCTCGGCGGCGCCCGGCTGCGCCTCCGGGTCGACGGTGAGACCGGTCAGGCCGAAGCGCTGCTCGGCGACGGTGACCAGCTGGTCGAGGACCTGCCGGATCTGCGGCTCGGGAGAGGCCCCCTGGAAGAGCGGCAGCGCCTGTCCCGCGACGACCGCGAAGACGGCCGGGATGCCCTGGATCCCGAACTGCTGCATCAGCATCTGGTTGGCGTCGACGTCGATCTTGGCGAGGACGAAACGCCCGTTGTACTCGACGGCCAGCCGCTCCAGCACCGGGCTCAGCTGCTTGCAGGGCTGGCACCACTCGGCCCAGAAGTCGATGACGACCGGGACTTCGGTGGAGCGCTGGAGGACGTCGCGTTCGAAGGTGGCCTCGTCGACGTCGATGACGAGATCGGCCGGGGAGACGGCCCCGCCCCCGCCCTGGCGGGCCGCTTGGGCGCGCGCCTGCTCCGCCTTCGCCTTGGCCTCCTGGGCCGCCTTGACCGCGGCGAGGTCGACGACGCCGCTCATGGACATGTTCCGTGGCTGCATGCGTCTATCCTCCCCCGTTCCCGCGCGTGTGTGAAAAGCGGTGTCAAAAGCCGGCGCCGGGTCCCCACCCCACGCCATGTGGTCATCGCTCAGGTGTGCCGTGACCGATCACTCGGACGCACACGCTTTCGCTACGAGTCGTAGCGTAATGCCAGGCGGGCGCCGAGGGACACCCCGCACCGGTGATCTGGCTCACTGCGCGCATGAAGCGCTGGTGAACGGCCGGATATGGTCGACGCCATGCAGAGCCGCACCCCCGCCGGCCGCGCCGGACGTCCGCGCAGCGCCGCCGCCGACGCCGCCATCCTGGCCGCGACCCGGGCGGCCCTGGTGGAACTCGGCTGGTCGAAACTCACCCTGGGAGACGTCGCGACACGCGCCGGGGTTGCGAAGACGACGCTGTATCGCCGCTGGGCGGGCAAGAACGAGCTGGTCGTCGACGCGGTGGCGGAACTGTTCGACGAGCTGCGCCTGCCCGACCGGGGCACGCTCGCCGCCGACATCGAGGGCGTGGTCCTCCAGTTCGCCGCGATCCTGGCGCGGCCGGAGGCGAAGAGCGGCCTGATGGCGGTACTGGCCGAATCCACGCGTGACGCCGCGCTGCGGGAACGGATCCGCACCTCGATCGTGGAGCGCCAGAAGCGGCTGGTCCTGGAGGGCCGCGCCCGCGCGCAGCGCCGCGGCGAGCTGCCACCCGAGACGGACCCCGAGGAGGCGGCCCGCACCGCCGACCTGATCTTCGACGTGGTGGCGGGCGCGGTGGTGCACCGCGAACTGGTCAGCGCGGAGCCGGTGGACGAAGCCTGGGTCCGCAGCTTCACCCGGCTGCTGCTCCAGGGGCTGTCGGCCTGAGGCCCGTCGGCCTGGCTGACCTCTCGCGGGTGTCCCGCGGAGGACGCGCCAGGGGACGGGCGCGGCGGCGCCCGCCCCCTGGTCCGCCGGGTCCCGAAGGCCCGGTCCGGCTCAGAACCCGGCGGGCTCGGTGTACACGCCCCACTCGTCCCTGAGGACCCCGCAGATCTCCCCGAGCGTCGCCTCGGCGCGCACCGCCTCCAGCATCGGCTCGATCATGTTGGAGCCGTCGCGGGCGGCGGCGAGCATGCCGTCGAGCGCGGCGCGCACCCGGGTCTCGTCGCGTTCGGCACGGCGTGCGCCGAGGACGCGCACCTGCTCGCGCTCCACCTCGTGGCTGACCCGCAGGATCTCCAGGTCGCCGGTGACCGAGCCGGTGTGGGCGTTGACGCCCACGACCTTTTTGTCGCCCTTCTCCAGGGCCTGCTGGTAGCGGAAGGCGGATTCGGCGATCTCGCCGGTGAACCAGCCGTCCTCGATGCCGCGCAGGATGCCGGAGGTCATGGGCCCGATCGGGTGCTTGCCGTCGGGGTGGGCCCGCAGACCGCGCTCCTTGATCTGCTCGAAGATCTTCTCGGCGTCGGCCTCGATGCGGTCGGTGAGCTGCTCGACGTACCAGGAGCCGCCCAGCGGGTCGGCGACGTTGGCGACGCCGGTCTCCTCCATCAGCACCTGCTGGGTGCGCAGCGCGATCTCCGCGGCCTGCTCGCTCGGCAGGGCGAGGGTCTCGTCGAGGGCGTTGGTGTGCAGCGAGTTGGTCCCGCCGAGCACCGCGGCCAGGGCCTCGACGGCCGTACGGACCACGTTGTTGTACGGCTGCTGCGCGGTCAGCGAGACGCCGGCGGTCTGGGTGTGGAAGCGCAGCCACTGCGCCTTCTCGCTCTTCGCGCCGTAGACGTCGCGCATCCAGCGCGCCCAGATGCGGCGCGCGGCGCGGAACTTGGCGATCTCCTCGAAGAAGTCGACGTGCGCGTCGAAGAAGAAGGACAGTCCGGGCGCGAAGACGTCGACGTCGAGCCCGCGCGAGAGCCCCAGCTCCACGTACCCGAATCCGTCGGCCAGGGTGTACGCCAGCTCCTGCGCGGCCGTCGCGCCCGCCTCACGGATGTGGTAGCCGGAGACGGAGAGCGGCTTGTAGGCGGGGATCTTGGCGCTCGTGTACTCCATCAGGTCGCCGATGAGGCGCAGATGGGGCTCGGGCTGGAAGAGCCACTCCTTCTGGGCGATGTACTCCTTGAAGATGTCCGTCTGGAGCGTGCCGTTGAGGCGGGAGATGTCCACGCCCTGCCGCTCGGCGGCCACCAGGTACATGCAGAAGACGGGCACGGCGGGCCCGCTGATGGTCATCGAGGTGGTGACGTCCCCGAGCGGGATGTCCCGGAACAGCACGTCCATGTCGGCGGCCGAGTCGATGGCCACCCCGCAGTGCCCGACCTCGCCGAGCGAGCGCGGGTCGTCGGAGTCGCGGCCCATCAGCGTCGGCATGTCGAAGGCCACGGACAGCCCGCCGCCGCCGGCGGCGAGGATCATCTTGTAGCGCTCGTTGGTCTGCTCGGCATTCCCGAACCCGGCGAACTGCCGGATGGTCCACGTCCGCCCCCGGTACCCGGTCGGATACAGGCCGCGCGTGAAGGGGAACTCCCCGGGCCAGCCGATCCGCTCGAAGCCCTGGTAGACGTCCCCCGGCCGGGGACCGTACACCGGCTCCACGGGGTCTCCGGAGAGCGTGGTGAAATCCGCGTCGCGCTTGCGCGCGGCGTCGTACCGGGCCTGCCAGCGTCGGCGACCCTCCTCGATGGCGTCAGCGTCCATACCCTCGAATTTACTAGGACGTCCTAGTAAATGTCGATGGCTGACAGCCGTACGCGTCCGTACGGCTGTGTGCCTACGCCTTGGCGGCCGCCGGCGATTCCTCGGCGACCTTGGCCTCCAGCTCGCGGCTGATCTTCCGCTCGACGAAGAAGGCGGCGGTGGGAATGGTCCCGGCCAGCAGCACCCACGCCTGCTTGCCGAACGGCCACTTGGCCTTGGAGCCCAGATCGAAGGCGAAGATCAGGTAGACCACGTACAGCCAGCCGTGGGCGATGCTGACGACCTGGGTGAAGTCCGCCGCGCCGTCGCTCTTGAGCGCGTACTTGCCGATCATGCCGAAGGTCAGCAGGACGAGCAGCACACCGGTGACGTAGGCCATGACGCGGTAGCGCGTCAGCACGCTCTTTTTCATGCGTACGAGCGTAACCAGGCGTTCCGGGGGATCTTGGCCGGGGTCAGCCCTCGTCGAAGTCGTGGGCGGCCACCCGCAGCGGGCGCAGCATCGCGAAGATCTCCGCGCACTCCTCGGCGTCGTAGACACCCAGGCCGAAGTCCATGGCCATGAGGTCGCGGGTGGCGGACTCGACGACCTCGCGGCCCTTGTCGGTGATGGAGGCGAGGGTGCCGCGGCCGTCGTTGGGGTTGGGGCGCTTGGCGACGAGGCCGGACTTCACCAGGCGGTCCACGGTGTTCGTCACGGACGTCGGGTGGACCATGAGGCGTTCGCCGATCTTGGACATCGGCAGTTCGCCGGCCTTGGAGAAGGTGAGCAGCACCAGCGCCTCGTACCGCGCGAAGGTCAGCCCGTACGGCTTGACCACCGCGTCGACCTCGGCGAGCAGGATCTGGTGCGCCCGCATGATCGAGGTGATCGCGGCCATGGACGGCACGTTGCCCCAGCGCTGCTTCCACAGTTCGTCGGCGCGGGCGATGGGGTCGAAAGGAAGGCTGAGGGGCTTCGGCACGTCATCAGAGCCTACCGGCCGGTCATATGCCGGTCAGCTCTGTCTCGCCTTTCGGTCGCCGGCCGGTCTGCGGACATCTCTTTGAGCACTCGCTCAAGACAGTGCTACCGTCCTGCCCTGGCGTTTGAGCGAACGCTCAACACGCACACGGACTGGGGGAACCGGGATGGGGCTCTACATAGAGGCACGGATCAGAACCGACCTCGACGACCTGTGGGCCCGCACCCAGGAGCCCTCCCAGCACCAGCGCTGGGACCTGCGCTTCACCGAGATCGACCACCTCCCGCGCGCGGAGGGCGAACCGCAGCGCTTCCGGTACGCCACGCGCGTGCTGCCGTTCCTGACGATCGCCGGCACCGGCGTCTCGGCCGGCGAGCGGGAGCGCCCCGACGGCACCCGCACCTCCGCGCTGCGCTTCGCCTCCCCTCACCCGCTCTCGCTGCTCGCCGAGGGCAGCGGTTACTGGCGGTACGTGCCGGACGGTGACGGCATCCGCTTCCTCACCGGCTACGACTACCGGACCCGCTGGGGCGCGTTCGGCGCGCTCGCCGACCGCTGTGTCCTGCGCCCCCTCATGGGCTGGGCCACGGCCTGGTCCTTCGACCGGCTCCGCCTCTGGCTGGAGCGGGGCGTCACCCCCGAGCGGGCGCTGTGGAACTGGCTGGCGGAACTGACCGTCCGCGCGGTGGTCGTCACCGTCGCCGTGACCGGCCTCGGCCTCGGCTCGGCGGCGCGCCTGCTGGGCCCGTTCGCGGCGTCGACCGCCTACCTGTGCCCGCTCCTGCTGGCGGTCGCGATCTGCCTCGCCCTGTTCAAGGAGCCCCTGTCCTGCACCCCGGCCGCCCGCCGCTGCCTGCGCACCCCGCCCACCCGCGCGCGTGCGCCCCGCCTGCTGAGCACCCTGGAGACCCCGCGATGACCTCGATCTTCCGTACGGTCATGGGCGCCGACTTCGACCGTCTGCACCCGCGGCTGCAGCGCCGCTTCTCCGTCGGCCTCACCAGCGGCGAGGCCTGCACCGGCCGGGGCGTCATGAGCCGGATCTGGCACGGCGGGGCGTTCGTCAGACCGTTCCTGGCCCTCGGCGCCACCCGCAACATCCTCGTCCCGCGCACCGGCCGGAACGTGCCCTTCACCATCGAGAACGTGCCGTACACCGACACCTTCGGCCGGGAGACGGTCAGCTTCGTGCGCACGTTCCGGCTGCCCGGCCGCCCCCGCCGCTT
Organism: Streptomyces sp. NPDC052687; assembly: GCF_040678395.1. Taxonomy (NCBI): domain Bacteria; kingdom Bacillati; phylum Actinomycetota; class Actinomycetes; order Kitasatosporales; family Streptomycetaceae; genus Streptomyces; species Streptomyces sp. NPDC052687. Next base: position 28,648 of record NZ_JBFATR010000050.1, read on the forward strand.
CGACGCCCAGATGGTGCTCGGCCCCAAGGGCGACCGCGTCCTCGACTACCTGGGCACCCACCAGCACCTCGCCAGCGAACTGCACCCGAGCGCCGAACCCGACGGCTCCCTGCTGATCCGCTCCGGCGAGCACCGCTTCCGCGAGGGCCCGGTGGACGTCCGCGTGCCCGCCCTGGTCGGCGCGACGGCCGAGGTCCGCGAGTCCTACGACGACGCGGCCGGCGTGTTCCGCGTCCGGGTCCGCGTGGTCAACGACCGCTTCGGCCCGCTCTTCGGCTACGAGGGCGCCTTCACGGTGACGTACAGCGACATCCGCGCCTGCGGTGTACGCCCCGGGCTGCGCCCCGTCCGCGAGGAGTCCCGCGCGTGAGCCCCGACACCGCCAAGGCGCAGGAGACGAAGACCAAGCTGCTGGAGGGCGCTCTGCGCACCCTCACCGAGCAGGGCATCGCCAAGACGTCGGCGCGCACGGTGGCGGCGGCCGCGGGGGTGAACCAGGCGCTCGTCTTCTACCACTTCGGCTCGGTCGACGAACTGCTCGCGGCGGCCTGCCGCTACGGAGCCGAGCAGGCCGTCGCCCGCTACCGCGACCGGCTCGCCCAGGTCACGTCCCTGTCGGGGCTGCTGGCGCTGGGCCGCGCGATCCACGAGGAGGAGCGGGCCGGCGGCCATGTCGCGCTCCTCGGCCAGCTCCTCGCCGGCGCGCAGACCCACGCCGCCCTGGGCCCCGCCACGGCGGGCGGCCTCCAGCTGTGGATCGACGAGATAGAGCGGGTCCTGACCCGGGTGCTGGCCGGGACGCCGTTCGGCGAGTTCGCCGACCCGGCGGGCCTGGCCCGCGCGGTGGCGGCGTCGTTCGTCGGGATCGAGCTGTACGAAGGGGTGGACGCGGCGGGCGCGGCGTCGGCACTGGACGCGCTGGAGCAGCTCGGCGTGCTGGTGGCGGCGCTGGAGGAACTGGGTCCGGTCGCGCAGCGGGCCGTACGGCACCATCTGCGCCGCACGGCCCGCCGCTGAGGCGGTTTTCTCCCCGCCTCTTGTTGCTCTTCCTCGCTCTTCCTCGCTCTTCCTGGCGCGTCGCCTCGCGTCTTCGTGCCGCTACTCGCCGGACAGGTGCCGCTCGACGGTCGCCACCTTCGAGGTGAGGCCGTCGGTGACGCCGGGCCGGATGTCCGCCTTGAGCACCAGGGACACGCGGGGCGCGCGTGCCTCCACGGCGGCCACGGCCCGCCTGACGACGTCCATGACCTCGTCCCACTCGCCCTCGACCGAGGTGAACATCGCGTCGGTGCGGTTCGGGAGACCGGACTCGCGGACCACGCGCACGGCGTCGGCGACGTACTCCCCCACGTCCTCGCCGACGCCGAGCGGAGTCACGGAGAAGGCGACGATCATGCGTTTACGACCCCTTCCTTGCGGGCGCGCGAGGCGATCACCGCGTCCTCGGCCTCACGCCGCAGCCTGCGCTCGGCGAAGAAGCCGCCGGCCGGCAGGACCGAGAGGACGAAGTAGAGGGCGGCGGTCCCGAAGGACCACTTGGCGCGGTTCCAGGCGTCCGCCCAGAAGATCACGTACAGGATGAACAGCACGCCGTGCACCGCACCCATGACGGGCACCGCGTTGAAGTCCGTCGTCCGCTTCAGCACGGAGCAGACGAGCAGGATCAGGAACGAGATGGCCTCGGGAGCCGAAACCAGGCGGAGGCGGCGCAGGGCACTGGCGGTCTTGATGTCCACGGGTCACCTTCGGTGGGAGAGTCGTCACGGGACGCGGTCGCTTTGTGAACGGATGCACAAACGCCGTTCCATTGTGGCAAACGGTCACCCGGGGGCTTGCCCCAGGGTCGGGCGAACGGCGGCCCCGAGGTGCGCCCGGGCGTCGGCTCCGGGTTCCCCTCCGGGTCCCGCTCCGGGTCCGCTCCGGGTCCGCGCCCCTGTCGGCGGGCCGCCCCCGGCGGCTACCTTCGCAGGTGTGGCGATGTTCCGACTTCAGGGCGGCAGGGTGCTCGCCGTCGACATGACCGGGGACGCCGTGCGCGCGAAGAACGGGTCGATGGTCGCGTACGACGGACAGATGGCGTTCAAGAAGCTCAGCGGGGGCGGTGAGGGGATACGGGGCATGGTGACCCGGCGGATCACCGGCGAGCAGATGACCGTGATGGAGGTGAAGGGGCACGGGACGTGCTGGTTCGCGGACCGGGCGTCCGAGATCAGCCTGGTGACGCTCCAGGGCGACAAGCTGTTCGTGGAGTCGAGCAACCTGCTCGCGACCGACGGCGGGCTGCGCACCGGCACCAGCTTCACCGGACTGCGCGGCGCCTCCCAGGGCAACGGCCTGTTCACCACCACCGTCGAGGGGCACGGGCAGGCGGCGATCACCTCGGACGGGCCCGCGGTGGTGCTGCGGGTCAGCCCGCAGTATCCGCTCTCGGTCGACCCGGGGGCGTACGTGGCGCACCAGGGGAACCTGCGGCAGTCCTTCCAGTCCGGTGTGACGTTCCGCACGTTCCTCGGCGAGGGCGGCGGCGAGGCCTTCCAGATCCGCTTCGAGGGGGACGGGCTGGTCTACGTCCAGCCCAGCGAGCGCAACACGATCGCGGGGGACGTGTGAGATGACCTTCCGGGAGATCAATCCGAAGATGGTCGAGGCGACCGTCGTGCCGGGACAGCGGCTGTTCAGTCAGCGCGGTGCGATGCTCGCGTACCGGGGCGAGGTGACCTTCACCCCTAACCTGGCGGGCGGCCGGGGCGGCGTCATGTCGATGATCGGCCGCCGGCTGGCCGACGAGGACACCCCGCTGATGACCGTGGAGGGCAGCGGCACGGTCCTCTTCGGGCACGGCGGCCACCACGTCCAGGTGATCCGCCTCGCCGGCGACACCCTGTACGTCGAGGCGGACCGGCTGCTGGCGTTCGAGGGCACGCTCCGGCAGGGGACGATGTTCCTGGGCTCGCAGGGCGGCGTCATGGGCATGGTGCGCGGGCAGGTCACCGGGCAGGGGCTGTTCACCACCACCCTGGAGGGCCACGGGGCCGTCGCCGTGATGGCGCACGGCGGTGTCCTGGAGATCCCGGTCACCCCGCAGCGCCCGGTGCACGTCGACCCGCAGGCGTACGTCGCCCACCACGGCGAACTGCGCAACAAGCTGTCGACCGCGCTGGGCTGGCGGGACATGGTGGGCCGCGGGTCCGGCGAGGCGTTCCAGCTGGAGCTGAGCGGCAACGGCGCGGTCTACGTCCAGGCCTCGGAGGAGAAGCTGTGAGCACGTACGCGACGCCCGGCGGCGGCCCGGCGGTCTTCGACCCCGCCACCCTCCCCGCCGACGACAACGTGAACCCGTACACCTTCTGTGTGGAGCTGTCGGGGAGCCGGTGGTTCCTGCAGAAGGGCAAGATGATCGCCTACTACGGCTCGATCGACTTCAACGGCATCGGGCACGGCCGGCTGGAGCGGCTGGTGCGCACGTCGTTCCACTCGCCGCTGCACGCCTCCGACTGGGTGGTGGCGGAGGGCTCGGGCAAGATGCTGCTCGCCGACCGGGCCTTCGATGTGAACGCGTACGACCTCGAGGACGGCAATTTGACCGTTCGGGCAGGGAATCTGCTCGCTTTTCAGCCAACTCTCTCCCTCAAGCAGTCGATCGTGCCGGGCTTTCTGACGCTCCTCGGAACCGGGAAGTTCGTGGCCGCATCTAACGGGCCGGTGGTGTTCATGGAACCCCCGATCCGGGTGGACCCGCAGGCGCTCGTCGGCTGGGCCGACTGCCCGTCACCGTGCCATCACTACGACCACGGGTACCTGACGGGCGTTCTGGGCGGTCTACGTGCGATGACGGGCCTCGGCGGGGCTTCCGGAGAGGAGCATCAGTTCGAGTTCGTGGGAGCGGGCACCGTCCTGCTCCAGTCCACCGAGACCCTGGTTCCCGAGCAGGACGCGGGGGCGGTTCCGCAGCGGGCGGGAGTGCCCGGCGCGGGAATGTCCGGAGGACAGGGGGCATCGGCCGGGACACCGCGCCTTCCCGGACAGCTGGGAGACCTCCAGCGTCGCTTCGGGCTGTGAGCGGTAGTCTGCGGAGTGTGACATCGAACGCGTGCGCGCTGTCACACCACCCAGACTAGTTCACCTTTCAACTTCTTAGGTAGACTTCATTCATGGAGACCGAGACGGCCACGCGCTGGCTGACCGATGCGGAGCAGTGTGCCTGGCGCACCCACCTGGAGGTCAACAGACTGTTGACATACCAGCTCGAAAAGGATCTGCAGCCGTTCGGCCTGACGATGAACGACTACGAGATCCTGGTGAATCTCTCGGAGTCGGACGATCTGCGCATGCGCATGAGCGATCTGGCCTCCGCCACCCTGCAGTCCAAGAGCCGCCTCTCGCACCAGATCACGCGCATGGAGAACGCCGGCCTGGTGCGCCGGGAGAACTGCGAGTCCGACCGCCGGGGACTGTTCGCCGTCCTCACCGACCACGGCATGGAGACGATGCGCAAGGTCGCCCCGCACCACGTGGCGTCCGTGCGCAGGCACTTCATCGACCTCCTCTCCCCCGAGGCCCTGACCGAGCTGGACAAGGCGTTCCGGCCCATCGCCGAGCACCTGCGCGGCCAGCGCGGACGCCCCTGACCACGCAGTGCCAGAGGCCTAGGCCAGTGGCAGGCGGAGCTCGAACAGGGCTCCGCCGCCCGGCGCCGCACCGGCCGTGAGGGTCCCGCCGTGCCGGACGGCCACATCGCGGGCGATCGCCAGGCCCAGCCCGGCGCCGCCCTCGTCGCGGCTGCGGGCGTCGTCCAGCCGGACGAACCGCTCGAAGATCCGCTCCCGGTCGGCCTCGGGCACCCCGTCGCCGTCGTCGGCGACCCGCACCACGACCGCCCGGTCCCCGTCCCGGCGGACGGTCACGGTGACCGCCGAGCGCGCGTGCCGCTCGGCGTTGTCCAGCAGATTGGCCAGCACCCGGCCCAGCTGGCCGCGTGATCCGGCCACTTCCGCCCCGGCCGGCCCGGCCTCGACGGTCACCATCGGCCGCCCCGCCGCCTCCTCGCGGGCCAGCGCCGGCAGGTCCACCCGGGCGTCGGCGGGCCGCTCCCCGGCGTCCAGCCGCGCCAGCAGCAGCAGGTCGGCGGCGAGCCGCTGCAGCCGTACGGTGTCCTCGACCGCCCCGTCGAGGTCCAGCAGCGTGGGATGGGCGGCGGCCACCTCCAGCTGGGTGCGCAGCGAGGCGATCGGGCTGCGCAGCTCGTGGGAGGCGTCGGCGACGAACCGGCGCTGACGCTCCACGGACGTCTCCAGCGCGGCCAGGGTCTCGTTGGTGGTGCGGGCCAGACGGGCGATCTCGTCATGGGTGCCGGGCTCCGGCACCCGCCGGGTCAGGTCCGCCGAGGCGGTGATCTCCGCCATCTCGCGGCGGATGTCCTCGACCGGGCGCAGGGCGCGCCGGGTGACCAGCCAGGTCACCGAGGCCACGACGGCCAGCAGCAGGGGGAACCCGGCCAGCATCACCCCGGAGGCGGTGCGCACCGCGTCCTGCTGGGCCGCGAGGGAGGCACCGGCGTAGACGCGGACGGTCTCGTCGCGCGCGTCGGTGACCTCCGCCCCGGCGAAGCGGTACGCCTGGCGCTCGCCGTCCACGGTGGCGGTGCCCCGCCCGTGCCAGTCGATCTCCGCGAGTTCGCCGGGCTCGGCGGCCTCGGCGGCCTCGTCATCGTGCTCCGGCTCGGGTGCGGGGCTGTGCAGCGGGGTGACGCCGGACGTGCCGGTGCCGCTGACGGCCTCCAGGCCCTCGCTGACGGCGAGGACCCTGCCGTCCTCGTCGACGACCTGCACGGGGTTGTCGTCGCCGTCCGGCAGGTCGAGGTCGGCGTACGGGGTGCGGGCGGCGATCCGGGAGGCGATCTGGCGGGCGACGGCGTCGGCCTCGGCGTCCGCCCGGCTCTCCAGGTTGCCGCGCAGCGACAGCAGGACGGCCGCGCCGGCGGCGAGCAGCGCGACCGCGACGACGAGGGTCGCGGCCAGCGCGGCGCGCGCCCGCACGGAACCGAACAGGCGTGTCATCGCGGGGTCTCCAGGCGGTAGCCGGCGCCCCGGACGGTGCGGATCAGCGGGGCGCCCAGCTTGCGGCGCAGGGCGCTGACGTACACCTCGACGATGTTCGGATCGCCTTCGTAGGCGAAGTCCCACACGTGCTCCAGGATCTCCGCCTTGGAGACCACCTCGCCGGCGCGCAGCGCGAGCTGCTCCAGCACCGCGAACTCCTTGGCCGTGAGGGGGACCTCCGCGCCGTCCTTGTCCACCCGCCGGGCGCCGGTGTCCAGCCGCAGCGCGCCGAGCGTGATCACCGGGGTGCCGCTCCCCGTGTTCCGGCGGCGCAGCAGCGCCTTGATCCGGGCCACCAGGACGACGTACGAGAACGGTTTCGTCAGGTAGTCGTCGGCGCCGGTGTCCAGGCCCTCCGCCTCGTCGTACTCGCCGTCCTTGGCGGTCAGCATCAGGATCGGCACGTCGTTCCCGGCCGCGCGCAGGGCGGAGCAGACGCGGTAGCCGTTCATGCCCGGCAGCATGATGTCGAGGAGGACCAGGTCGTACGGCGACTCGCTCGCCCGGTGCAGGCCCTCCAGGCCGTCGTGGACGACGTCCACGGCGTAGCCCTCGGCGGTGAGGCCCTTGGCCAGGGACAGGGCGAGGCGTCTCTCGTCCTCGACGATCAGCAGGCGCATGCGTACAGGGTGGCAAACCGAAGCTGAAACGATCTTCAGGTCGCTTCAGCGTGGCTTCAGGTTCGGCTCGGCAGGGTGGATCACGTCGCAACCGAGCGAGTCGACCTGGAGGGTCCTCATGAAGCGCAACATCGTCATCGCCGCCGTCACCGCGACCGCCCTGCTCGGCGGAGGAGCGGCGGTCGCCTTCGCGAACGGTGACGACGGGGCGAAGGGTGCCGTCGCGGACGGCTCCGCCGACCGGGCGGCCGCGAGCGAGGTGACCGCCGTGGAGGCCATCGACGCCGCGCTGAAGGAGCGGGCGGGCACCGTGGTCTCCGTGGACCTGGACGAGGACGGGGACGACGGCGGGGACGACGGCGGGAACGGCAAGCGGGACGTCGCCGCCTGGGAGGTCGACGTCCTGGGCTCCGGCAGCACCTCGTACACCGTCCGGGTGGACCCGGCGAACGGCAGGATCCTCGGCACGGAGACCGACCAGGACGAGGACGACGTCGCAAAGGCGCGTGCGCTGCTCAAGGGTGCCGACGTGGACGCCCGTGAGGCGGCGCGGGCCGCTGCCGCGAAGGGGGTCGTGACGTCCGTGGACCTCGACGACGAGGGGCGCTCCGCGGGGTGGGGCGTGGAGACCGCCGGGGAGTCCGGGCAGGACTGGCGCGTCGACCTGAAGACGGGGAAGGTCACGGCGGAGCGGGACGACGACTCCGACGAGGACTGAGTGGGTAGGTCCTGCCGGGCTGGGCTTCGTCGCCGGGTGGGGGTTCGTGGGGGCTGGTCGCGCAGTTCCCCGCGCCCCTTTGGGCGCTGACGCGCCCGCGCGGCGGAGCCGCGTTCGAGGGGCGCGGGGAACTGCGCGAGCAACCCTCCACTGACCGCGCCCGGCGACGCGGCGCAACCACCCTGGACCTCAGCCGCCCTAGGCCTCCGTCAGCCCCGCGACCAGCTCGTCCGCCGCGCGGTACGGGTCCAGGTCGCCCGCGACGATTCGCTCCGCGAGGGCGGACAGCCTCCGGTCGCCGTGGAGGTCGCCGATGCGTTCGCGCAGGGCGGTGACCGCGATGGTCTCCACCTCGCGGGCGGCGCGGGCGAGGCGGCGTTCGGCGAGGACGCCGCGCTCCTCCATCCAGGCCCGGTGCTTCTCCAGGGCCTCCACCACCTCGTCGACGCCCTCGGCGCGCGCGGCGACCGTCTTCACGATCGGGGGCCGCCAGTCGCCGGGGCCGCGGGACTCGCCGAGGCCCAGCATGTGGTTCAGCTCGCGGGCGGTGGCGTCGGCGCCGTCACGGTCGGCCTTGTTGACGACGTAGACGTCGCCGATCTCCAGGATTCCGGCCTTCGCCGCCTGGATGCCGTCGCCCATGCCGGGGGCCAGGAGGACGACGGAGGTGTCCGCCTGCGAGGCGATCTCGACCTCCGACTGGCCGACGCCGACCGTCTCCACCAGGATCACGTCGCAGCCCGCGGCGTCCAGGACGCGGATCGCCTGGGGCGCGGCCCAGGCGAGGCCGCCGAGGTGGCCGCGGGTCGCCATGGAGCGGATGTAGACGCCGGGGTCGGAGGCGTGCTCCGACATGCGGACGCGGTCGCCGAGCAGGGCGCCGCCCGAGAACGGGGACGACGGGTCGACAGCCAGGACGCCGACCCGCTTGCCCTGCTTTCGGTACGCCGTGACCAGCGCGGACGTGGACGTGGACTTGCCGACGCCGGGCGAACCGGTCAGGCCGACGACGTAGGCGTTGCCGGTGAGCGGGGCGAGCGCCGCCATGACCTCCCTGAGCTGCGGGGACGCCCCCTCCACCAGGGAGATCAGCCGGGCCACGGCCCGTGGCCGGCCTTCCCTGGCCTGGGCGACCAGCGAGGAGACGTCCTGCATCACAGCTCCGTTCACTAGAGATCGGCTATCGAAAGGGCCGCTCAGGCCTTCGGCACCCGCACGATCAGCGCGTCGCCCTGGCCGCCGCCGCCGCACAGCGCGGCCGCGCCGACACCGCCCCCGCGCCGCTTCAGCTCCAGCGCGAGGTGCAGCACGAGCCGGGCGCCGGACATGCCGATCGGGTGCCCCAGGGCGATGGCACCCCCGTTGACGTTCACCTTTTCGGTGGACACGCCGAGGTCCTTCATTGACTGCACGGCGACCGCGGCGAAGGCCTCGTTGATCTCGATCAGATCGAGGTCGGAGACCTCCAGGCCCTCCTTCTTCAGGGCGTGTGCGATCGCGTTCGACGGCTGCGACTGCAAAGAGTTGTCCGGGCCGGCGACGTTGCCGTGGGCGCCGATCTCGGCGATCCAGTCCAGGCCCAGCTCCTGCGCCTTGGCCTTGCTCATCACCACGACCGCGGCGGCGCCGTCGGAGATCTGCGAGGAGGAGCCGGCGGTGATCGTGCCGTCCTTGGAGAACGCCGGGCGCAGCTTGGCCAGGGACTCCACGGTGGTGTCGCCGCGGATGCCCTCGTCCTTGCTGAAGAGAACGGGGTCGCCCTTGCGCTGCGGGATCTCGACCGGGGTGATCTCGGCCTCGAAGATGCCGTTCTTCTGCGCGGCGGCGGCCCGCTGGTGGGACAGGGCGGCGATCTCGTCCTGCGCCTCGCGGCTGATGCCGAGGCGGGCGTTGTGCTTCTCCGTGGACTCGCCCATGGCGATGTTCTCGAAGGCGTCGGTCAGACCGTCGTACGCCATCGCGTCGAGCATCTGCACCGCGCCGTACTTGAAGCCCTCGCGGGACTTCGGCAGCAGGTGGGGGGCGTTGGTCATGGACTCCTGGCCGCCGGCGACCACGATGTCGAACTCGCCGGCGCGGATCAGCTGGTCGGCCAGCGCGATGGCGTCGAGGCCGGAGAGGCAGACCTTGTTGATGGTCAGCGCGGGGACGTTCATCGGGATGCCCGCCTTGACGGCCGCCTGGCGGGCCGGGATCTGGCCCGCGCCGGCCTGGAGCACCTGGCCCATGATCACGTACTGCACCTGGTCGCCGCCGATCCCCGCACGGTCGAGGGCGGCCTTGATCGCGAAGCCGCCGAGGTCGGCTCCGGAGAAGGACTTCAGCGAGCCGAGCAGCCGCCCCATCGGGGTACGCGCACCCGCGACGATGACGGACGTCGTGCCGTTTGTCCCAGAAGTTCCAGAAGACATGAGCTGCGATCCCCTTACCGGCTGCACAGCCGAGGAGTGAACGAGGGTTTACTCGAATGTACTGAGCGGTATCCCGCCCGTCATCGGGCTGTCGGTGTGATCGCGCGCACGTTGCGTAACCACCTCCGGAGCGCTGCACTGAGTCCATGCTGACGCGAATCGACCACATCGGGATCGCCTGTTTCGACCTCGACAAGACCGTCGAGTTCTACCGTGCCACGTATGGCTTCGAGGTGTTCCACACCGAGGTCAACGAAGAGCAGGGCGTGCGGGAGGCCATGCTCAAGATCAACGATACGTCCGACGGCGGGGCGTCGTACCTCCAGCTCCTGGAACCGACCCGCGAGGACTCCACCGTCGCCAAATGGCTGGCCAAGAACGGCGAGGGCGTCCACCACATCGCCTTCGGCACCGCGGACGTCGACGGCGACGCCGCCGCCGTCAAGGACAAGGGCGTGCGGGTGCTCTACGACGAGCCCCGGCGCGGCTCCATGGGGTCGCGGATCACCTTCCTGCACCCCAAGGACTGCCATGGCGTCCTGACAGAACTGGTCACTTCGGCGCCTGTTGAGTCACCTGAGCACTGACCCTCGTACATAGGGGCCGGTAGGGTTGGGGGCGGTCGCCCCGCTTCCACCGGGGCGACCCGTGCCGGGGTCCGGGTTTCGGGGGACGAGCGTCGGGGCAGCAGCCCGTGTTCCGTCGTTGATCTGACACCATTCCCCGGGGGCCCCGTTCGGCGGATGGACGGAGCTCGTTTGGAGAGACTTGCGACCAGGGGACGGATGGGACCGCGCAGTGCGGGGCTACGAGAGCCAGGAGCGAGAGCCGGCGGCTGACGTCGACCACCTCTCTCGGTTCGAGGCCGAGATGAAGCGGCTGAGGACCGAGCGGGAAAAGGCCATCCAGCACGCCGAGGACCTCGGCTACCAGGTCGAGGTGTTGCGGGCCAAGCTGCACGAGGCGCGCCGCACCCTCATGACCCGGCCCGCCTACGACAGCGCCGACATCGGCTACCAGGCCGAACAGTTGCTGCGCAACGCGCAGATGCAGGCTGACCAGATCCGCGCCGACGCCGAGCGCGAGCTGAGCCAGGCCAGAGCGCAGACCCAGCGCATCCTTCAGGAGCACGCCGAGCAGGCCGCCCGGCTCCAGGCCGAGCTGCACCAGGAGGCCGTGACCCGGCGCCAGCAGCTCGACCAGGAGCTGGCCGAGCGCCGGCAGACCGTCGAGTCGCACGTCAACGAGAACGTGGCGTGGGCGGAGCAGTTGCGTGCCCGCACCGAGCAGCAGGCGCGCCGGCTGCTGGAGGAGTCCCGCGCGGAGGCCGAGCAGGCGATGGCCGCCGCCCGCGCGGAGGCCGAACGGCTCACCGCCGAGGCCCGCCGGCGCCTGCAGGCCGAGGCCGAGGCGGCCCGCGCGGAGGCCGAACAGCTGCTGCGCCGCGCCCGCGCGGACGCCGAGCGGCTGCTCAACGCCGCCTCCACGCAGGCGCAGGAGGCCACCGACCACGCCGAGCAGCTGCGCACCTCCACCGCCAGCGAGTCGGAGGCCGCCCGCCGGCAGGCCGCCGAGCTGAGCCGCGCCGCCGAGCAGCGGATGGCCCAGGCCGAGGAGGCGCTGCGCAAGGCGCAGTCCGAGGCGGAGAAGCTGGTCACCGAGGCGAAGGAGGCCGCCGCCAAGACCCTGGCGAGCGCCGAGGCCGCCAACGAGACCCGCACCCGCACCGCCAAGGAGCAGGTCGCCCGGCTGGTCAGCGAGGCCACCAAGGAGGCCGAGTCCACCAAGGCGGAGGCCGAGCAGCTGGTCGCGGACGCCCGCGCGGAGGCCGAGAAGATCGTCGCGGAGGCCGCCGAGAAGGCCCGCACGATCGCCGCCGAGGAGACCGCCACCCAGCTGTCGAAGGCGGCGAAGACCGCCGAGGACGTGCTGACCAAGGCGTCCGAGGACGCCAAGAAGACCACCAGGGCCGCCGCCGAGGAGGCCGAGCGGATCCGCCGGGAGGCCGAGGCCGAGGCGGACCGGCTGCGCGCCGAGGCGCACGACATCGCCGAGCAGCTCAAGGGCGCGGCGAAGGACGACACCGAGGAGTACCGCGCCAAGACCGTCGAGTTGCAGGAGGAGGCCCGCCGGCTGCGCGGCGAGGCCGAGCAGCTGCGCGCCGACGCGGTCGAGGAGGGCGAGAAGATCCGCGCCGAGGCCCGCAAGGAGGCCGTGGCGCAGATCGAGGAGGCGGCGAAGTCCGCCGAGGAACTGCTGGCCAAGGCGAAGGCCGACGCGGACGAGCTGCGCCGTACCGCCACCGCGGACAGCGAGAAGGTCCGCACCGAGGCCATCGAGCGGGCGACGACGCTGCGCCGGCAGGCCGAGGAGACCCTGGAGCGCACCCGCGCGGAGGCCGAGCGCCACCGCGAGGAGGCCGCCGAGCAGGCCGAGACCGTCAGGGCCGAGGCCGAGCGGGCCGCGCGCGAGCTGCGCGAGGAGACCGAGCGGGCGGTCGCGGCCCGGCAGGCGGAGGCCGCCGAGGAGCTGGCCCGCCTGCACGCGGAGGCCGAGCAGCGGCTGGCCGCGGCCGAGCGGGCGCTGACGGAGGCCCGTGAGGAGGCCGCCCGGCTGCGCCGGGAGGCCACCGAGGAGACCGACCGGCTGCGCGCCGAGTCCGCCGAGCGGATCCGCACGCTCCAGCAGCAGGCCGAGACGGAGGCCGAGCGGCTGCGTGACGAGGCCGCCGCCGACGCGTCGGCGTCCCGCGCGGAGGGCGAGGCCGTCGCCGTACGGCTGCGGTCGGAGGCCGCCGCGGAGGCGGAGCGGCTGAAGCAGGAGGCGCAGGAGAGCGCCGACCGGATGCGCGCCGAGGCGCAGGCCGCCGCCGAGCGGCTGGCCGCGGAGGCGTCGGAGACGCTGGCCGCCGCGCAGGAGGAGGCCGCCCGGCGCCGCCGCGAGGCCGAGGAGACGCTGGGCGCGGCCCGGCAGGAGGCCGACCAGGAGCGCGAACGGGCCCGCGCGCAGAGCGAGGAGCTGCTGGCGAGCGCGCGCAAGCGCGTGGAGGAGGCGCAGGCCGAGGCGGTCCGGCTGGTCGAGGAGGCCGACCGGCGCGCCACCGAGATGGTGGCCGCGGCCGAGCTGCACGCCCAGCAGGTGCGCGACTCGGTCGCCGGGCTGCACGAGCAGGCGCAGGAGGAGATCCAGGGCCTGCGCAGCGCCGCCGAGCACGCGGCGGAGCGCACCCGCCGGGAGGCCGAGGAGGAGGCGGACCGGGTCCGCACCGACGCGTACGCCGAGCGGGAGCGGGCGAGCGAGGACGCGACCCGGCTGCGCCGCGAGGCCACCGAGGAGGTGGAGGCCGCCAAGGCGCTCGCGGAGCGCACCATGGCGGAGGCGCTGGCCGAGTCGGAGCGGGTGCGGTCGGACGCGTCCGAGTACGCCCAGCGGCTGCGCACGGAGGCGTCGGACAACCTCGCCGAGGCCGACCAGGCGGCGGCCCGCACCCGCGCGGACGCCCGCGAGGACGCCAACCGGATCCGCTCGGACGCGGCGACGCAGGCGGACACCCTCATCACCGAGGCGCGGGCCGAGGCCGAGCGCCTGACCACGGAGACGGCCGCCGAGGCCGAGCGGGTGCGCACCGAGGCACTGGCGGAGGCCGAGCGCGTCACCACGAAGGCGGCCGCGGAGGCCGAGCGCGTCACCACCGAGGCGGTCACCGAGGCCGAGCGGCTGCGCACGGAGACCACGGCCGAGGCCGAGCGGGTGCGCACGGAGGCGCTGGCCGAGGCGGACCGCGTCACCACCGAAGCGCTGACGGAGGCCGATCGGGTGCGCACCGAAGCGGTCGCGAACGCCGAGCAGCTGCTCGCGGAGGCCACCGGCGAGGCGGAGCGGCTGCGTGCCGAGGCCGCGGAGACGGTCGGGTCGGCACAGGCGCGCGCGGAGCGCGTCCGGGCGGAGTCGGAGCGGGTCAGGGCCGAGGCGGCCGAGGAGGCCGAGCGGGTCACCACGAGCGCGCGGGAGGAGGCCGAGCGGACCCTGGACGAGGCCCGCAAGGAGGCCAACAAGCGGCGTTCGGAGGCGGCCGAGCAGGTCGACAAGCTCATCTCGGAGACCACCGCGGAGGTCGACAAGCTGCTCGCGGAGGCGCAGGAGCAGGCGCTGAAGACCACCGCGGACGCCGAGTCGCAGGCCGACACCATGGTGGGCGCGGCCCGCAAGGAGGCGGAGCGGATCGTCTCGCAGGCGACGATCGAGGGCAACTCCCTGGTGGAGAAGGCCCGTACGGACGCGGACGAGCTGCTGGTCGGCGCCCGCCGGGACGCGACGGCGATAAGGGAGCGCGCGGAGGAGCTGCGCGACCGCGTCACCACCGAGATCGAGGAGCTGCACGAGCGGGCCCGCCGCGAGGCCGCCGACACCATGAAGTCGACCGGCGACCGCTGCGACGCGCTGATCAAGGCCGCCGAGGAGCAGCTGGCCAAGGCCGAGGCGAAGGCGAAGGAGCTGGTGTCGGAGGCCAACTCCGAGGCCGGCAAGGTGCGGATCGCCGCGGTGAAGAAGGCCGAAGGGCTGCTGAAGGAGGCCGAGCAGAAGAAGGCCAAGCTCATCAAGGAGGCCGAGGAGCTGAAGGCCGAGGCGGTCCGCGAGGCCCAGCGCACGGTCGAGGAGGGCAAGCGCGAGCTGGAGGTCCTGATGCGCCGTCGTGAGGACATCAACGCCGAGATCTCCCGTGTCCAGGACGTGCTGGAGGCGTTGGAGTCTTTTGAGGCGCCGGCGGCCGGCAAGGACGGCGGCGTCAAGGCCGGTGCGACGGTGGGCGCGCCCCGTTCGGGTGGCAAATCGTCGGACGGGTAGCCGAGGAGGGGGGCAGCGGTGTTTGCTGGAGTCTTTGACCCCGTCCCTGACGGGGCCTTTGGCCAAGCCTTTGCCGACGTGTTCGGCAAGCGATCCGAGGGTCAGCCACTCAAAAGGGGTGTCATTCTCCAGATCAAACACGCATCCGCTCGATGACACGCCGCTTCGGCCCCTAGGATTCCACTTATCACCTCACCGGTCTCATTCGACAGGAACCCCATGAGCGACACTTCCCCCTACGGCTTCGAGCTTGTGCGGCGTGGATACGACCGCGCTCAGGTGGACGAACGTATCTCCAAGCTCGTCTCCGACCGTGACAGTGCTCTCGCCCGCATCACCGCTCTGGAAAAGCGCATCGAGGAGCTCCACCTCGAAACGCAGAACGCCCAGGCCCAGGTCAGCGACGCCGAGCCGTCGTACGCCGGTCTCGGCGCGCGCGTGGAGAAGATCCTGCGACTCGCCGAGGAAGAGGCCAAGGACCTGCGCGAGGAGGCCCGTCGCGCGGCCGAGCAGCACCGTGAGCTGGCCGAGTCGGCGGCCCAGCAGGTGCGCAACGACGCCGAGGCGTTCGCCGCCGAGCGCAAGGCGAAGGCCGAGGACGAGGGCGTCCGGATCGTCGAGAAGGCCAAGTCCGACGCCGCCCAGCTGCGCGCGGAGGCGCAGAAGGACGCGCAGTCCAAGCGCGAGGAGGCCGACGCGCTGTTCGAGGAGACCCGCGCCAAGGCCGCCCAGGCCGCCGCGGACTTCGAGACGAACCTGGCCAAGCGCCGCGAGCAGTCCGAGCGCGACCTGGCGTCCCGTCAGGCCAAGGCCGAGAAGCGCCTCGCCGAGATCGAGCACCGCGCCGAGCAGCTGCGCCTGGAGGCCGAGAAGCTGCGTACCGACGCCGAGCGCCGCGCCCGCCAGACGGTGGAGACCGCCCAGCGCCAGGCCGAGGACATCGTGGCCGACGCCAACGCCAAGGCCGACCGGATCCGTTCGGAATCCGAGCGCGAGCTGGCCGCCCTCACCAACCGCCGCGACTCCATCAACGCCCAGCTCACCAACGTGCGCGAGATGCTCGCCACGCTCACGGGCGCCGCGGTGGCCGCGGCCGGCACGCCGTCCACGGACGACGAGCCGATCTCCCGCGGGGTCCCGGCCCAGCAGACCCGGTAACCGGCGGCCCCGGTAACCGGCGGCCCCGGTTACCGGCGGCCCCGGTATCCGGCGGTCCGCCAACCGGCGGTCCCGCCAACCGCACAGCGCCGAGCCCCCTGCCACTTCCGGTGGCAGGGGGCTTTGTCCCGTTCTAGCGTGGCCGCATGATCGAGCTCGAGGGGCTGACCAAGCGGTACGGCGAGAAGGTGGCGGTCAACAACCTGACGTTCGCCGTGCGACCCGGCATCGTCACGGGCTTCCTCGGCCCGAACGGCGCGGGCAAGTCCACCACCATGCGGATGATGCTGGGCCTGGACCGGCCGACCGCCGGGGACGTGCGCATCGACGGCAAGCACTACGACCGGCTCAGGGACCCGCTGACGTACATCGGCGCGCTCCTCGACGCCAAGGCGGTGCACGGCGGACGCAGCGCCTACCACCATCTGCTGTGCCTCGCCCAGAGCAACGGCATCCCGGAACAGCGGGTGCACGAGGTGCTGGACACGGTCGGACTCACGGCGGTGGCCCGCAAGAAGGCCAAGGGGTTCTCGCTGGGCATGGGGCAGCGGCTCGGCATCGCCGCCGCGCTGCTCGGCGACCCGCGCATCCTGATGTTCGACGAGCCGGTCAACGGGCTCGACCCCGAGGGCATCCACTGGATCCGCACGCTGATGAAGTCGCTGGCCGCGCAGGGGCGGACGGTGTTCGTGTCGAGTCATCTGATGAGCGAGATGGCGCTGACCGCGGACCACTTGGTGGTGATCGGGCAGGGCCGGCTGCTCGCCGACACCTCCATGGCGGACTTCATCGCGAAGAACTCCCGCAGTTACGTCCGGATCCGCACCCCGCAGCCGGAGCGGCTGCTGGACGTGCTGCACGGGGCCGGGATCACGGCCGTGGCGAGCGGCGGGGCGTTCGAGGCGGACGGCGAGAAGCCGGAGCGGATCGGCGAGCTGGCCGCGCAGCACCAGGTGGTGCTGCACGAGCTGAGCCCGCAACAGGCCTCCCTGGAGGAGGCGTTCATGCGGCTGACCGCGGAGTCGGTCGAGTACCACGCGCACTCGGACACCTCACCCGCGCCGCGGCAGCGGCAGCAGTGGGGCGACGGCTGGAAGAAGGGCTGAGGAGCATGGCGGCCACCCAGGTCATCCGGTCGGAGTGGACGAAGATCCGCTCGGTGGCGTCCACGGTGTGGACCCTCTCCCTCGCCGTGCTGGTCACCATCGCGCTGGGGATGCTCATCGCCGCGCTGTCGAAGAACGAGTTCGACTCCATGAACGCCCGGGACCGGCTGTCGTTCGATCCGACGTTCATCAGCTTCGCGGGGATGAGTCTCGGTCAGCTCGCGATGATCGTGTTCGGGGTGCTCGTGGTCTCCAACGAGTACAGCACCGGCATGATCCGCACCTCGCTGGCCGCCGTACCGCAGCGCGGCGTGTTCCTGTCCGGCAAGCTGGCGGTCGCGACCGCGCTCGCGCTGGTGGTCGGGACGGCCACCAGCTTCGCCGCGTTCTTCCTCGGGCAGGCGATGCTCGGCGATCTCGGGGCGCGCCTCGGCGATCCGGGGGTACTGCGGGCGGTGATCGGCGGCGGGCTCTACATGACGCTGATCGCGATGTTCTCCATGGGCGTCGCCGCGATGCTGCGCTCCCCGATGCTGTCGCTGGGCATCCTGATGCCGTTCTTCTTCCTGATCTCGAACATCCTCGGCACCGTCGGCGCCACGAAGAGGATCGGCCGGTTCCTGCCGGACCAGGCCGGCAGCAAGATCATGCAGGTGGTGCCGCCGGCCGGCGACGACACCCCGTACGGCCCGTGGGGCGGGCTCGGGATCATGGCGCTGTGGGTGGTCGCGGCACTGGCCGGCGGTTACCTGCTGCTCAAGCGGCGGGACGCGTAGGAGCGGTCGTTTCTTTACTCGCTCTTGGGTGGAACCGTCAGCGCCCCGATATCCTCCTAACCCTTACGGGGGCGTGTGCCCCGCTGTCCTGAACCTTTCGATGGGTGCGGAGCATGATCGAGGCAGTCGGCCTGACCAAGCGCTACGGCGACAAGACCGCTGTGTACAACCTTTCCTTCCAGGTGCGGCCCGGCGCCGTCACCGGCTTCCTGGGCCCCAACGGCTCCGGCAAGTCGACGACGATGCGCATGATCCTCGGCCTGGACAACCCCACCTCGGGGCAGGTGACGATCGGCGGCTACCCGTACCGCAAGCTGCCGAACGCGCCCCGCCAGGTCGGCGCGCTGCTCGACGCGAAGGCCGTGCACGGCGGCCGGACGGCCCGCAACCACCTGCTGTCCCTGGCCCAGCTCTCCGGCATCCCGGCCCGCCGGGTGGACGAGGTGCTGGGCGTGGTGGGCCTCCAGGACGTGGCCCGGCGCCGCTCGAAGGACTTCTCGCTGGGCATGGGCCAGCGGCTCGGCATCGCCGCGGCGCTGCTGGGCGACCCGCAGGTGCTGCTGTTCGACGAGCCGGTCAACGGGCTCGACCCCGAGGGCATCCTCTGGGTGCGCAACCTGATGAAGTCGCTCGCGGCGGAGGGCCGTACCGTCTTCGTCTCCTCGCACCTGATGAGCGAGATGGCGCTGACCGCCGACCACCTCATCGTGATCGGGCGCGGGCAGCTGCTCGCCGACATGAGCGTGCGGGACTTCATCGCGGCGAACTCCGCCGGGTTCGCCCGGGTGCGCACCCCGGACACCGAGCCGCAGGCGCGCGAGAAGCTGGCGTCCGCGCTGACCGAGGCGGGCGGCCAGGTGCTGCCCGAGCAGGACGGGGCGCTGCGGGTGACCGGGCTGCCGCTGCCGCGCATCAGCGACATCGCGCACGAGACGGACGTACGGCTGTGGGAGCTGTCGCCGCACCAGGCCTCCCTGGAGGAGGCGTACATGCGGATGACGCAGGCGGCCGTCGACTACCGCTCCACCACCGACCAGAAGGCGGGCCTGCAGCAGCCGCTGCCGCCGGGCGCGCAGCCGCCGGTGCCGGTGCCCGGCCAGGGCCAGCCGGGCTGGTACGCCCCGCCGCCGCCCCAGCAGGGCGGGCAGCCGTTCGCGATGCCGCAGGCGCCGGGCCCCTACGGCGCCCCCGGCCCGTACGGCGGCCCGCAGGCCCCGGCCGCGCCCG
>NZ_JBFATR010000051.1:0-47255 GCF_040678395.1 Streptomyces sp. NPDC052687
GCCGGCGCCCGCCGGGAGGCCGATCTGCGCGCCCTCGTCGAGGGGCTGCGGCGCGGCGAGACCCCGCCCCGCCCCACCCAGCGCGCCGCGCCGCCCGACGACGCCGACGACTTCGACCTGCTCGCCGCCGACCTCGCCCGCGCCCACGACGGGGCCGTCAGCGCCGTCGTACAGGCCGCGCAGCTGTCCAGCCAGACCGGCAGCGAGCAGAAACTGGAGGTCTTCGTCAATCTCGCCCGCCGGCTCCAGTCGCTGGTGCACCGCGAGATCACCATCCTCGACGAGCTGGAAAACGACATCGAGGACCCCGACCTCCTCAAGAGCCTGTTCCACGTCGACCACCTCGCCACCCGGATCCGGCGCCACGCCGAGAACCTGGCCGTGCTCGGCGGCGCCGTCTCGCGGCGGCAGTGGAGCAACCCGGTGCCCATGACGGAGGTGCTGCGCTCGGCGACCGCCGAGGTGGAGCAGTACTCACGGGTGAAGATCGTCCCGCCGATCGACGGCACCCTGCGCGGGCACGCCGTCGCGGACGTGATCCACCTGCTGGCCGAACTCATCGAGAACGCCACGGTGTTCTCCGCCCCGCAGACCCAGGTGCTGCTGCGCGCCAGCCTCGTCACCTCCGGGCTCGCCGTCGAGGTCGAGGACCGCGGCCTGGGCATGCCGGTCGCCGAGCAGGACCGGATGAACGCCCTGCTCTCCGACCCCGACCAGGTCAACGTCGCCCGCCTGCTGGCGGACGGCCGTATCGGGCTCTACGTCGTCTCCCAGCTGGCCCGCCGGCACGGCATCGGCGTGCGTCTGCAGAGCAACATCTACGGCGGGGTGCAGGCCGTGCTCGTCGTGCCCCAGGCGTTGCTCGGGGCGACGAGCACCGCAGCGGGCACGGCCTCGGGCACGGCGTCGGGTACGGCAGCGGGCACAGCGCCGGGTACGGCGACGGTGGCGAGCGCGGCGTCGTCGGTGACGGTGACGGAGACGGCGCCCCCGGGCACGGCCACCGGCGCGGCGCAGACCCCGGGGTCTCCGGTCGGCGAGGCGCCCCGTCTCACCGGCGACTTCCGTCCCACCCCGGACTCCTGGACCGGACAGCCCCCGCAGGCCGCCCCGGGCGCCGCGCCCGCCCCGCTCCCCGTGCGCGGCGGACGCGACGACCGGCCGAACCCGGCCGAGGCCGTGCCGGGACTGCGACCGCAGGACCAGGCGCTGGTGGCCGAGCGGGAGGGCGTACCCCCGGTGCCGCGGCGGGACGGCGTCGTGCGGGGCACCATGGGCAAACCCCGGCTGCCCCGCCGCCGCGCCCAGGAGCACCTCGTCCCGCAGCTGCGCGGCGGCCCCGCCCCCCGCCAGGACGACGACCGGCACGTCGGCCACGACCCGGGCCTGATGGCCGCCTTCCAGCGGGGCATCAGCCTCGCCGAGGCCCAGCAGAGTCTGGAACCGGCGGACATCGCCGCCGTCCGGCACGACGGGAGCGCACCGCCCCGATGACCAGCCGCGCGCCGTCCCCCGGCGCTTCCCCGCACCCTCGAACCCCCCTTCGTACCCCAAGGAGTCGATCCATCATGGCGAGCGAAGCCCCCACCGGCCATGTGTCCGATCTCGACTGGCTGATGAGCGGCCTCGTGCAGCGCGTCCCGCACACCAGCAGCGCGGTCCTCCTGTCCTGCGACGGACTGGTGAAGTCCGTCCACGGCCTCGATCCCGACAGCGCCGACCACATGGCGGCGCTGGCCTCCGGTCTGTACTCCCTCGGCCGCAGCGCCGGGGTCCGCTTCGGCGACGGCGGCGACGTACGGCAGGTGGTCGTCGAGCTCGACTCGACGCTGCTGTTCGTCACCACCGCCGGGTCCGGCACCTGCCTCGCCGTGCTCGCGGGCCGCGAGGCCGACGCGGCCGTCCTGGGCTACGAGATGGCGATGCTGGTCAAGAGCGTGCGCCCGTACCTGGTGACCGCGCCCCGGCAGCAGGCCGTCGAACCCACGGCGATGAGGCCTTGAGCGCGGCGGTCGGCGAGGGGCCCTGGCTCGACGACGCGGCCGGACGGCTGGTGCGCCCGTTCACGGTGAGCAACGGCCGCACCCGCCCCACCGTCCCGCTCGACCTGATGTCGCAGGTGATGGCCACCGGGGCGACCCCCCTCGGCTATCTCGGCCCGGAACACGCGCAGGTCCTCGACCTGTGCCACGCGCCCGTCTCGGTCGCCGAGGCCGCCGCCCACCTGAAGCTGCCGGCGGCGGTCACCAAAGTGCTGCTGGCGGACCTCCTCGACTGCGGGGCGCTCACCACCAAGCCCCCCGCGTACCACCACACACCCACGGACCGGGCCCTTCTGGAGGCAGTGCTCGATGGACTACGACGACAGCTCTGAGTACGACGAGTACGACGACCACCGCGCCGGGCACGACCACGGCCACGGCCACGATCACGGCGCCAGGCACGACCACGGCACCAGGCACGACCACGCCGCCGGCCACGACCACGCCGCCGACCCCTTCCCCACCGCGCTCAAGATCCTCGTCGCGGGCGGGTTCGGGGTCGGCAAGACCACGTTCGTCGGCGCCGTCAGCGAGATCGCGCCGCTCAGCACGGAGGAACTGCTCACCACCGTCAGCGTCGGAACCGACAACCTCGAGGGCATCGAGAACAAGATGGAGACGACCGTCGCCATGGACTTCGGCCGGATCACCCTCGACTCCCGCCATGTGCTGTACCTGTTCGGCACCCCCGGCCAGGAACGCTTCTGGTTCATGTGGGACGAACTGTCCGAGGGCGCGCTCGGCGCGGTCGTCCTCGCCGACACCCGCCGCCTGGAGGAGTGCTTCGCGGCCGTCGACTTCTTCGAGGAACGCGGCCTCGGCTTCATCGTCGCCATCAACGAGTTCGACGGCGCCCACCGCTACGACCCCGAGGAGGTACGGGCCGCCATCGACCTCGACCCGGGGGTGCCCATCGTCCGCTGCGACGCGCGGATCTCCGCCTCCGGCGTCCAGACCCTGCTGACCCTGGTCCGGCACCTGATCGCCCACGCTCCCGCCGTCCCCGCGCCCAGCCACGGCGCCCACCGGTGACCCTCACACCCCATCGCCCAGCGGTGACCCTCACCCCCCATCGCCCCGCGGTGACCGCCGCACCCCATCCCCCCGCGGCGACCGCCACACCCCATCGTCCCGCGGTGACCACCGCACCCCACCGCCCCACCGCACGGAGCCGCACATGACATCCGCCCCCAGCGACGGAGCCCGGCCATGAGCTACGAGCCGCCGCGCCCGGCCGGTCGTCTGCTGCTCACCCCCGAGGACCGGGAGGCCCCCGCCCGCACCCTGCGGCTGCGCGGCCTCGGCCTCGGACCGCGCCCCGAGCCCGCCCTCGACGACTACGCGGCCCGCCTCGCCGTCCACACCGCGTCGCCGTACGCCATGGTGAACTTCCTGGACGAGGAAGGGCAGTTCTACGCCGGACTGCACACCCCGCGGACCGGGCCCGCCCTGCCCGACGGCTCCCCGGGGCCGGTGATCGGCCGCCGGCTGCCCCGCGACCACGGCTTCTGCCCGCACGTCGTGGTGCGGCGCAAGGCGCTGGTCCTGGAGGACGTGTGCGACTACCCGAGGTTCGCGGGCAACCCGGTCGTCGACGAGTTCGGCATCCGCTCCTACCTCGGCGCCCCGCTCATCGACACCACCGGCATGGTGCTCGGCACCGTCTCCGTCGCCGACCTGACACCGCGCCCCTGGGGCCGCACCGGACTGGAGACCATCAAGGCGACGGCCGCGGACCTCACCGCACGCCTGGAGGGCGGCACGCGTTGACCCCTCCGGGGGGTGTGAAGGAAAGCTGTGGCGCCGTTTAAGAAAACCTCGATGGACCGGGGGCATCCTCGTACGGCAGATTGCCAGGAGATTCCACCCCTCTCCCCGTCGCGGGCCCCTTCGGCGTGCCCGCGGCCGGGATCTCACCCTCAGGAGCCGTAGCGTTGAAGGCGCTGGTCAAGGAGAAGGCGGAGCCAGGGCTCCGGCTGGCGGACGTACCGGAGCCCGCCATCGGCCCCGGTGACGTGCTGATCAAGGTGCTGCGCACCGGTATCTGCGGCACCGACCTGCACATCCGGTCCTGGGACGGCTGGGCGCAGCAGGCGATCCGCACCCCGCTGGTGATCGGACACGAGTTCGTCGGCGAGGTCGTCGAGACCGGCCGCGACGTCACCGACATCAAGGCCGGCGACCGGGTCAGCGGCGAGGGCCATCTGGTGTGCGGCAAGTGCCGCAATTGCCTGGCCGGGCGCCGCCACCTGTGCCGGGCGACCGTCGGCCTCGGCGTCGGCCGCGACGGCGCGTTCGCCGAGTACGTGGCGCTGCCCGCGTCCAACGTGTGGGTGCACCGGGTGCCCGTGGACCTCGACATCGCGGCCATCTTCGACCCGTTCGGCAACGCCGTGCACACCGCGCTGTCGTTCCCGCTGGTCGGCGAGGACGTACTGATCACCGGTGCCGGCCCGATCGGCCTGATGGCGGCGGCCGTGGCCCGGCACGCCGGCGCCCGCAACGTGATGATCACCGACGTCAGCGAGGAGCGCCTGGAGCTGGCCCGCAAGCTCGGCGCCACCCTCGCGCTGAACGTCTCCCAGGCGGCCATCGCCGACGGCCAGCGCGAGCTGGGCCTGCGCGAGGGCTTCGACATCGGCCTGGAGATGTCCGGCCGCCCCGAGGCGATGCGCGACATGATCGCCAACATGACGCACGGCGGCCGGATCGCCATGCTCGGCCTGCCGTCCGAGGAGTTCCCGGTCGACTGGTCCCGGATCGTCACCTCGATGATCACCATCAAGGGCATCTACGGCCGGGAGATGTTCGAGACCTGGTACGCGATGTCGGTGCTGCTCGAAGGCGGCCTCGACCTCGCCCCCGTGATCACCGGCCGGTACGGCTACCGCGACTTCGAAGCGGCGTTCGCCGACGCGGCGAGCGGCCGCGGCGGCAAGGTCATCCTCGACTGGACCACGTAGACCCCTCCCGCACGCCTCGCAGCCTTCTAGGAGCTTCTTCCATGTTCGACTCCGTGCGCGACGACCTGCGCGCCACCCTCGACGAGATCCGCGCCGCCGGACTGCACAAGCCGGAGCGGGTGATCGGCACCCCGCAGTCCGCCACCGTGAACGTCACCGCGGGCGGCCGCCCCGGCGAGGTCCTCAACTTCTGCGCCAACAACTACCTCGGCCTCGCCGACCACCCCGAGGTCATCGCCGCCGCCCACGAGGCGCTGGACCGCTGGGGCTACGGCATGGCCTCCGTACGCTTCATCTGCGGCACCCAGGAGGTGCACAAGGAGCTGGAGGCGCGGCTGTCGGCGTTCCTCGGCCAGGAGGACACGATCCTCTACTCCTCCTGCTTCGACGCCAACGGCGGTGTCTTCGAGACCCTGCTCGGCCCCGAGGACGCGGTGATCTCCGACGCCCTCAACCACGCCTCCATCATCGACGGCATCCGCCTGTCCAAGGCCCGCCGCTTCCGGTACGCCAACCGCGACCTGGAGGACCTGGAGCGCCAGCTGAAGGAGGCGTCCGACGCGCGGCGCCGGCTCATCGTCACCGACGGCGTCTTCTCCATGGACGGCTACGTGGCGCCGCTGCGCGAGATCTGCGACCTCGCCGACCGCTACGACGCGATGGTCATGGTCGACGACTCGCACGCCGTCGGCTTCGTCGGCCCCGGCGGGCGCGGCACCCCCGAGCTGCACGGCGTGATGGACCGCGTCGACATCATCACGGGCACCCTCGGCAAGGCCCTCGGCGGCGCCTCCGGCGGCTATGTCGCCGCCCGCGCCGAGATCGTCGCGCTGCTGCGCCAGCGCTCCCGGCCGTACCTGTTCTCCAACACCCTCGCCCCGGTGATCGCCGCCGCCTCCCTGAAGGTCCTCGACCTGCTGGAGTCGGCCGACGACCTGCGGGTGCGGCTCGCCGAGAACACCGCGCTGTTCCGCCGCCGGATGACCGAGGAGGGCTTCGACATCCTCCCCGGCGACCACCCCATCGCACCCGTGATGATCGGCGACGCGGCCGAGGCCGGCCGGATGGCCGAGCTGCTGCTGGAGCGCGGCGTGTACGTGATCGGCTTCTCC
Source organism: Streptomyces sp. NPDC052687 (assembly GCF_040678395.1). Classification (NCBI taxonomy): domain Bacteria; kingdom Bacillati; phylum Actinomycetota; class Actinomycetes; order Kitasatosporales; family Streptomycetaceae; genus Streptomyces; species Streptomyces sp. NPDC052687. Next base: position 6,118 of record NZ_JBFATR010000051.1, read on the forward strand.
TACCCGGTCGTCCCGCAGGGCCAGGCCCGCATCCGCGTGCAGCTGTCCGCCGCGCACTCCACCGAGGACGTGAACCGGGCCGTGGACGCCTTCGTGGCGGCCCGCGCGGAGCTGGCGGGCTGAGCCGGTCCGCCGGCCTGAGAGAATCGGTGCCGTGATCGAAGCGCGGCGGCTGCACATCCTCCGTGCGGTGGCCGACCACCGCACGGTGACGGCGGCTGCCGCCGCGCTGTATCTCACCCCGTCGGCGGTCTCCCAGCAGCTGACGGCGCTGGAGCAGGAGACCGGCCACCGGCTGGTGGAGCGGAGCGCCAAGGGCGTACGGCTCACTCCGGCCGGTGAGATCCTGCTCAGCCACACCCACATCGTCCTCGCCCAGCTGGAGCGGGCCGAGGCCGAGCTGGCCGCGTACGGCTCGGGCGCCGCGGGCACGGTCACCGTGGCCGCCTTCGCGACCGGTATCGCCCAGGTCGTCGCGCCCGCCGTGGCCCGCCTCGCCGGCACCTCGCCCGGCATCCGCATCCGCGTCCAGGACGCGGAGGGCGACGCCAGCCTGCCGATGGTGCTGGACCGGCAGGTCGACGTGGCGGTGGCCGTCGAGTACCGCGGGGCGCCGCCCGCCGACGACCCCCGGCTGACCCACGTGCCGCTGTACGCCGAGCCCTTCGACGCGGTGGTCCCGGTGACGCACCGGCTGGCGGACGCGGGCGAGGTGCCGCTCGCCGAGCTGGCGAAGGACCCCTGGATCGGCCCCTACCCCGGCAACCCCTGCCACGACGTGGTCGTCCTGGCCTGCGAGAGCGCCGGTTTCCAGCCCCGCCTGGAGCACTCCTCCGACGACTTCCGCGCCGTCGTGGCGCTCGCCTCGGCCGACGCGGGCGTGGCCCTCGTCCCGCGCTCGGCGCTGCGCGGCATGGACCTGAACGGCGTGGTCGTGCGCCCCGTCGACGGTGTGGCGCCCACGCGCCGGGTCTTCGCCGCCGTACGCAGGGGCGCGGAGGAGCACCCCCTGATCCGCCCCGTGCTCGACGCGCTGCGCGAGGCGGCGGAACGCCAGCTGGACGAGGCCGACGAGGGGCGGCCGCGGGGCGGCGGCGCGGGGTAGGGAACCGGCCGCCCGTCGACGTACGCGCATGACACACCGGCCACTCGTCGACGCACGCGCATTCCTCGCGGCGTTCGGCGGGCGCGCGTGAGGAAGCCGTAACGTGGGCGTCTCATATCGGGGATAGTGTCCCGTATATGAGAGACGCGGAACTGGACCTGCGCCTGGGGGCCCGGCTGGCGGAGCTGCGGGCCGAGCGCGGGTGGTCCCTGGGGGAGCTCGCCGAGCGCAGCGGGGTCAGCCGCTCGACGCTCTCGCGGGCCGAGCGGGCCGAGACCAGCCCCACCGCCGTCGTACTGAACCGCCTGTGCGCGGTCTACGGACGGACCATGTCCCAGCTGCTCAGCGAGGTGGAGGCGGAGCCCGTGCCCGTGGTGCGGGCCGCCGACCAGCGGGCGTGGGAGGACCGCGCCGCCGGTTTCGTACGGCGCTCGGTGTCCCCGCCGCACGCCGGACTGCGCGGCGAACTCGTCGAGGCCAGGCTCGCCCCCGGCGCCGACCTCGCCTACGACCGGCCGCCCGTGCCGGGCCTCGAACAGCACATCTGGGTGCTGGAAGGAGAACTGGAGGTGACCGTGCAGGACGTGACCCACGCTCTCGCGACCGGTGACTGCCTGCGGCTGCGGGTGTGGGGGGCGACGCGCTTCCGGTGCCCGGGTCAGCGGCCCGCGCGCTACCTCCTGGCGGTGGTGCTGCCGTGAAGGTGACCCGCCTGGGCAGCGCGGACATACGTGCCCACGCCGAGGGCCTGGCGGCCCTGCTGGCCGACACCGTGGCCGGCGGCGCGTCGGTCGGGTTCCTCGCGCCGATGGACACCGCGGACGCCCTCGCCTGGTGGCACGAACGGGCCGCGGCCGTGGCGTGCGGGCAGGCGGCGGTGTGGGCCGCGGCCGACGGCGACCGCGTCCTCGGCACCGTGAGCCTCGCCTTCCCGGACAAGCCCAACAGCCGGCACCGCGCCGAGGTCGTCAAGCTGATGGTCCACCGCGACGTCCGCGGCCGCGGCCTCGGCCGCACCCTGCTCACGACCGCGGAGGCGGCCGCCGCCGCGGCCGGCATCACCCTGCTGCACCTCGACACGGAGACCGGCAGCCCCGCGGAACACCTCTACCGGTCCGCGGGCTGGACCAGGGTCGGCGTGATCCCCGACTACGCGGCCGACCCGGCCGGCGCGCTGCGCGGCACGACGATCTACTACAAGCACCTCGGCGCCGGGTGACTGTCAGTGGCGGGCGCTACGGTGCGTGCCATGCAGGAAGCCGAAGACGTACGCCGTGTCGCTCTGTCCCTGCCGGACACGACGGAGAAGATCGCCTGGAGCATGCCCACGTTCCGGGTGGCGGGCAAGATGTTCGCCACCCTGCCCGAGGACGAGACCTCCATGGCGGTGCGCTGCCCCAAGGAGGAGCGCGAGGAACTGGTCCTCGCCGAGCCGGAGAAGTTCTGGATCGCCGACCACGAGGCGCAGTTCGCCTGGGTCAGGGTGCGGCTCGCCGCGCTGGAGGACGAGGCGGAGCTGCGGGACATCCTCGCCGACTCCTGGCGCCAGGCCGCACCCTCCCGACTCCTCGACGCCTACCCGGAGTTGGGGCTCCCGGCCGCGGACTGAAAATGCCTTGGGCGGCGGCGGGCGGCATGGCAGTATCCCCGGCCTGAGTGGGTGGCCGGGAAGGAGACTCGCCAGTGACGTCCGGAACACCGGAGGGTGGGGAGAGCACGGCCGGGGGGAGCGCGACCGGGGGGAGTGCGGCCGGGGTGAGCGCGACCGGGGGGAGTGCGGTCCAGGGCGACGGGAGCGGCGCTCCCGGGGAACGGGGCACCGGCCGGCGGCTCTGGTCACGGAACTTCGGGCTGTTCTTCCTCGCCCGCGCCGTCGCCCGGCTCGGGGACACCATGCTGCCGGTGGCCCTCGCCGCGGGGCTGCTCCAGCACGGCTACGGGGCGGGAGCGGTCGGCCTCGCCATGGCCGCGACCGCCGCCACCTTCGCCGGGCTCGTCGTCTTCGCCGGGGTGATCGCCGACCGGTTCGCCACCCGCACCCTGATGATCTGGGCCGACATCGTCCGGCTCGGCAGCCAGGCGCTGGCCGCCGCGCTGTTCTTCGCCGACCACGTGGTGCTCTGGGAGATCTGCGCGATCGGCCTGGTCAACGGCGCCGCGGGCGCCCTGTTCCAGCCCGGCGTGGCCAGCATGGTGCCGCGCCTCGCCACCGACGTCCAGGGCGCCAACGGCGCGATCCGCGTCGCCGAGTCCGTCGCCCAGCTCGCCGGGCCCGCCGTCGCCGGACTCCTCGTCGGCTTCGCCACCCCCGGCGGGGTGTTCGCCGCCCACGCCGCCACCTACGCGATCAGCGCCGTCTGCCTCGTCCTGCTGCGACTGCCCCCGCCCGCCCCGGACGGCCGTCCGGCGGACCACGCGACCGCCGGCTTCCGGGCCGACCTGGTCGAGGGCTGGCACGAGTTCCGCTCGCGAACCTGGCTGTGGGGCGTGATCGCCGTCTGGTGCCTCTACATGATCGCCGTATGGGGACCGACCGGGCCGCTCGTCGCCTTCCAGGTGGTGGAGGAGCACGGCCCCCGCGCCTACGGCCTGGTCAACTCCGCCCTCGGCGCCGGCACCGTCGTCGGCGGGCTGCTCGCCCTGCGGCTGCGCCCCCACCGGATGCTGCGCGCCGGCGCCCTCGCCCTGACCGGCTTCGCCGCCTTCCCGCTCTCCGTCGGCCTCGGGCTGTCCGTGCCCCTCATGGCGGCCGGGTCCGCCGTCGCCGGGGCCGGGCTGTCGTTCTGGGGCGTGATGTGGGCGACCAGCGTGCAGACCCAGGTCTCGCCCGACGTCCTCAACCGCATCCACGCCTACGACGTGGCCGGCTCGCTCGCGATGATGCCGGTCGGCCAGGCCCTCGCCGGACCGGCCGCCGCCGCGCTGGGCGCCGAGCGGGTGCTCATCGTCTCCGGCGTGACCAGCTGCGTCGTCGTGGCCACGCTGCTCGCCGTCCCCGCGATCCGCGGCCTGGTCCGCGTCGACACCCCGCCCGGCCCGCGCGCGCCCGCGCCCGGCACGGCGGCCCTGGCCCGCCCCGAGTGACCCCGCCGGGCGAAAAGGGGTGCGCGACCACGGACCCGAGTGCGGTATTGTTTCTCTGCGCGTTCGGCCAGGGGAAACCCCAGGTCAGACGGCACCGGGACGTGGCGCAGCTTGGTAGCGCACTTGACTGGGGGTCAAGGGGTCGCAGGTTCAAATCCTGTCGTCCCGACTTGTGAGAGTCGCAGGTCGAGGGGCCGTTTCAGAGAGATCTGAAACGGCCCCTCGGTCGTGTCACGTGCACAGGATCATCAGGTCACCGCACGGAGAGCCCGCGCCGCAGGCGTGTCACGGCGCTCCGGTCTCCTCGTCCTCGTCGTCCGCCGGGGTGGGCCGGGGGAGGGGGATGCTGGTCTGACCCTCGATCGGTGCCGGGGTGGGCTCGCCGAGCCGGTCCTCCAGCAGCCGGAGCCTGATGCGTGTCTCCTCGCTCGTCATCTTCCCCGTCTTCCCCGTCTTCCCCTTCCCCGTCACCGCTGCCGCGGGCCGGCGTCCGACGGGCGGCCCTGCCCCTGCGCCGCGGTGGCCGCCGCCGTGGCCACCGCCACGGTCCGGGGGTCCTCGCCGGTGAGTTCGACGATGCGGTGCGGCGGCACCCCGGCGGCCGCGGCCCGCGCCAGCAGGGCGTCCCGCTCGCCCGCGCAGTCGCGGTAGGCCAGCAGCTCCTCCTCCACGCGGGCGAGGGCGTCCGGCGCCAGCGCGAGGCGCAGCCGGTTCAGCTCGTCCTCGCTCAACGGAACGGGCAGCTTCTCCGCCCCGTCGGGGATGGCGCCCGTCTCCTCCGGCGGCAGCAGCCGGACCGTCGCGGAGGCGGCGGTCACCTCGTGCGCGTCGAGCCAGGCCCGTACTGCGGGCGTCTCCAGGCACGCCAGGTCTCCGACCGCGGCGACGGCCGCGCCCAGCGGGATCGACGGGTCGTCCACGAGGAACAGGTAGGCGTCGTCGGTCATGCTCGTCTCCTTCGCAGACGCGATGGTCGTGTGCTGTCCTCACCTACCCCCTCCGGCGGGACCCAGCGCCCGGCGTCGTGACCTTCGCCCGCGGGAGTGTCACCTATCCCCTCGGGGCGTCGTCACCGACCCTCGCCGGGCGTCGTCACCTCGGCCGGCGGGGCTCCGGTGCCGCGCATGCCGCCGTTCCGCCGGGCAGCCGGTGCCGGTTGTCCGCGACCAGCCGGTAGACGGCGTGGGCGGCCCACCGCATCGGGGGCAGCATGAGCAGCGCCCCCAGCGGCGCCCAGCCCCGGCCCGAGCGCAGCAGGATCTTCGCCACCGCCCGGGCACCGCCGTACACCCGGCCCGTCGGGGTCACCCAGAGCGCCTCGTGGGCGGCGCGCTCCGGCGTCACGCCCAGCGCGGCGAGATCCGCGAACTGCCAGGGCACGGTCTCGCAGTCGGGGCGCAGGCGGCGTTCGACGAACGACACGCACGACGTACAGAAGCCGCAGTCGCCGTCGAAGACCAGCACCGGTCGAGTCCGCATGAGTCCATCATGCGCGACACGCTGCCGAACCCTCCGTCCACGAGGCCGGGTTGCGCAAAGGGGGGATGCCCGGCGGCTGAGCGGGCACACGTGCATATGGTGCTCGCGACCACACAGCTGGGCATGCCACCGGTGGCACACACGTGGGCGGGCGGACGACGGCAGGTGACAACAGGACGCAGGGAGCGCAGTGATGAAAGTCCGCTCGTGGCCGATCCGGCCGGACTACCGGCTCACCGCCCAGGTGGTGGCCGGACGCTACCGGCTCGACGACCTGCTCGGCCGCGGCGGCGCCGCCGACGTGTACGAGGGCATGGACCTGCGGCTGCGGCGGCCGGTCGCGGTGAAGGTCTTCCGCCCGGACGGTGCCGCCGACACGGAGGAACGGTTCGACAGCGAGGGCCGGCTGCTGGCCCAGCTGCAGCACCCCGGCCTGATCACCGTGTACGACTGCGGCCGCGACGACGGAACGCCCTACCTGGTCATGGAGTTGGTCAGGGGCACGACGCTGCGCCGACGGATCGCCGCGGCCCCGCTGGCGCCCGCCGAGGCCTGCCGGATCGGAGCCGCGCTGGCCTCGGCGCTGGCCCATGTGCACCGGGCCGGAGTCGTCCACCGCGACGTCAAGCCCGCGAACATCCTGCTGGACGAGGCGGGCGTCCCCCGCCTGACGGACTTCGGCATCTCCCGGCTGCTCGACACCACGTCCCAGACCGCTCCGGGCGCCCTCGTGGGGACCGCCGCGTACATGGCCCCGGAGCAGGTGCTGGGCCGGGGCGCCGGGCCGGCGGCGGACATCTACAGCCTGGGACTGGTGCTCATCGAGTCCGTCAAAGGTGAACTGGAGTATGACGGGGCACCCCTGGAGGCGGCGATCGCCCGCCTGCACCGGCCCCCGGTCATACCGCCGGACACGCCGGAGGCGCTCGCCGACCTGCTGCGAGCCATGACCGACGCGGACGAGAGCCGCCGGCCGGACGCGCAGGCCTGTGAGCGGGCCCTGGCCGCCCTGGCATCGGAGGAAACCGCGGAAGCGTCCGGCGCGCCCGCGGGATCCGCCGTGCCCGGGGCTCCGGCCGAGAGCGGCGAGAGCGGCGAGAGCGGCGAGTCTGGTGAGGTCGACGCCGACGGGCGCAACCTCGACACGCTGAGGTCGCACGAGGCGGGAGTCAAGCCACTGGCCGCCGCGCCGCTGGGCGCCGGCGCCGAGGGAGTCGCCGTCCCCGCGTCCGCCGCCCCGGAGCCCGCGCGGTCCCCGTCCGGCCGGCCCGGCGCACGCCGGGCCGGCCGGGTCCTGCTGACCGCCGGCGCGGCCCTGACCGTCCTCGGCGTCGGCCTGGCCGGTTCGGTGGGCGGGCCGCCCGCCGAGGCGGAGAACGCCGCGTCCGGTCCGCCTCGCTCCGCCACGACCGAGCCGGCCGCACCGCCCGCGGACCGGTCCGGCACGTCCGCCTCCTCCTCCCCGTCCGCGTCCCCCGCCGCCTCGGCGTCCGGAGCCGCCGCCGTGTCCGCGTCCGCGCGGCGTTCCCCCTCCTACACCGGGAGCCGGCCGGTCACCGGTGCCCAGGACACGGCGGCCGAGGACACGGCGGCCGAGGACACGGCGGGCGACAGCGGCGCGCCGTCGGCCGACGGCAACCGGGAGCCGCAGCGAGGCCGCGCGAGCGGTTCCGGAGCAGCCGGCCCCGCCGGTCCCGCCGACCCCGCCGCAGAGAAGGCCCAGGCGCGGCAGGGAAAGCCGAAGCACGCGAAGGGCAAGCACGCGCGGTGACACCGCCGTGACTCCCTGGCGTGACACCGCTCTGACGGGGCACCAGACAGGCAACTCGCCGGCACCCGCCCGGCACGCTGAAGGCCGGGTGGCGACCGGGTCGCGGAAGGTCCTGGACGGAGCGGTGGTGTCATGACGATCGGTGCACCCGTGAGCGGCCCGGCGCCCGTTCGGCACGAGCGCGGGGCGTACGCCAGGGCCATGGCCCGTACACCGGCCGCCGTCTGGGAGGACGACCTCACCGACTGGGCGGCGGCGCTGACGTACTACGCGGTGCTGGCCGTCTTCCCCGCCCTGCTGGTGGTGGGCTTCTCCATCGCCCTGCTCGGCACGGACTCCCCCCAGGAGGTCGTCCCGCAACTGGCCGCCTTGGTGCCGGAGACGGCCCGGCCGGTCCTCGACCAGGCCATGAGCAGTCTGCGGGAGGGCTCGTCGGTCCGCTGGCTGCTGCTCGTGGGCACCGCCGGCGCCGCGCTGTGGTCCGCCTCCAGCTACCTGGCCGTCTTCCGGCGGGCGCTGCACGCGATGTACGGCGTTCCCGACTGCCGCCCGGCGTGGCGGACGTTCCCCGCCAGCCTGCTGCGGGCATTGACCGTGCTCGCCCTGCTGGTCAGCGGGGTGCTGACGCTCACGGCCGCGGAGCGGATCGCCCGTGCCATCGGCCGCGGCACGGGAACGGACCATCAGGCCGCCCTCGTCTGGGCCGGCTTGAAGTGGCCGCTGCTGTTCACGGTGGTCGTCGCCCTCGTCATGCTCCTCTTCCGGTCCGGGCCGCCGGAGACCCGCGGGGTGCGGCAGACACTGCCCGGCGGAACACTGGCGGTGCTGCTCTGGCTGCTGGCGTCCGCGGGCTTCGCCTTCTACGCGTCCCACATCGCGACGTACGACCGTCTCTACGGCTCCCTGGCGGGCGTGGTGGCGTTCCTGGTGTGGCTGTGGGTTACCCACGTCGTGCTGCTGGCGGGCGCGCGGTTCAACGCCGAACTGGCGCGGGACGGGCGACCGGAGCGGCCCGATCCCTGCTCCTCGCCGACCTGAACCCGTCCACCTGAACAGGCCGCCCTGAACCGGCCGCCCTGAACCGGCCGATGACGACCGCCGCCTGACAGGTGCCGGCCGGTGTGCGCGTCCGGGCGGTGTGCGGGTCCGGGCGGTCGACCGGTCAGCGGCAGCCCTCCATCCGGTCCGCGGTCCCGCCGATTTCCGCAGGCGCGGGTGGGGAACGGGCCGTGGATGGGAGGATGGGGCGGTCATGACGGCAGGGTGGGGTGCGCGCACGGTGCGGGCCGCGGTGTTCGCGGCCGTCTGCGTGCTGCTCGCCGCCCTGGGACACGTCCTGATGTCCGGCCGGCATGTGCCCGGCTGGACCCTCGCCGGCGGGCTCGCGGTCACCGGTGCCGTCGGCTGGGCCCTGGCCGGGCGGGAGCGCGGGCTGCCGCTGATCACGACCGTCGTGGTCGCCGCTCAGACCGCGCTGCACTCGGCGTTCTCGTACGCCCAGGCCGGCACCCCGGACCTTGGGCACACCGCCCACCTGGCCCACATGCCCCCCATGGACCAGATGGAACACATGGCCCACCTGGGGAACATGGGCGCCGCGGCGGGGGCGGCCGGGTCGATGGCGGTCGAGCCCGCACCCGCCGGACTCTCGTCGGGCATGCTCGCCGCCCACCTCCTGGCCGCGCTGCTGTGCGGTCTGTGGCTCGCCCACGGCGAGCGCGCCGCCTTCCGCATCCTGCGCGCCGTCGCCGGCTGGCTCGCGGCACCCTTGCGGCTGCCGCTCGCCCTGGTCGTCGTCGCCGGTCCGCCCCGCCCGCGGCCTCGCCGGCGCCGCTCGGACCGGTCGCCGCGCCGGCTCCTCCTCGTCCACGCGCTCACCTCACGGGGTCCGCCCATGGGGACCGCTGTCGCCTGACGACAGCCGGCTTCCCGGGCCGCCCGTGCGCGTCCCGGGCCCCGGCCGTACGCCCGTGCGGGGCGGTACGGCCGCTCCCCACGTGACGAGAAGGACACCAGGTGATCACTTCTGCCCTGCCCATGCCCGAACGCGCGGACGAGTCGATAACCGCCTGGGCGCTCGCCGCCCGCGGCGGCGACCCGGACGCCGTCGACCGGTTCGTCCGCGCCCTGCACCGGGACGTCCTGCGATACGTCGCCCACCTGTGCGGCGACCCGCAGGCGGCCGACGATCTGGCGCAGGACACGTTCCTGCGGGCGCTCGGCAGCCTGCACCGTTTCGAGGGGCGGTCCTCGGCGCGCTCCTGGCTGCTGGCCATCGCCCGCCGGGCCGTCGTCGACAGCTACCGCCACGCCGGCAGCCGGCCGCGGCCCTGCGACGCCGCCGACTGGCGGACGGCCGTCGAGCGGGCGCAGCCGTGCGGACTGCCGGGCTTCGACGACGGTGTCGCCCTGCTGGACCTGCTGGCGGCGCTGCCCGACGAGCGCCGGGAGGCCTTCGTCCTCACCCAGCTGCTCGGACTGCCGTACGCGGAGGCGGCCCGGATCGGCGGCTGCCCGGTCGGCACCCTGCGCTCCCGGGTGGCCCGGGCGCGGGCCACGCTGATCGACCTCCTCGCGGCGGCGGCCTGAAAGGGCCTGTCGCGAAGGGCCTGTCGCGAAGGGCCTGCCACGAAGGGCCTGTCGCGAAGGGCCGTGCGGTGAGGGCCGTGACGGGGGGAGGGTGCCCGCGGGCCTCGGGCACCCTCCCGCCGGGCTCGCAGCGGCACAGGGCCGGTGAAGGCGGGTTCGGGGGACCGGGCCGGGCGGTGCCGTGGCTGCGTTCGCCGCCCGGCCCGGATTCTCAGTGCTCGCCGACGAGCTCGGCGAGTCCGGGGTGTTCGCGGTGTTCGCGGTGTCCGGCTTGTTCGGGGTGTTCGAGCACGCAGGCCTCGTCCATCCCGTGGGTCGCCCAGGCGGGGAAGGGATCCTCCGCGGGCAGCGGCTCGCCGGCGCGCAGCAGACAGGCGGACAGGTCCGCGTGCAGCGAGGCCGCGTCGAGCCCGGTGCCGATGAAGACCAGTTCCTGCGCGTGGGGTGCCTCGTCGTCGCGGGCCGCGGACGGCTCGAAGCGGGCGACGGAGCCCGCCTGTGACCACAGGCCGGTCACGTGCGGGCGGGTGGCCAGGGTGAAGAAGCCCTTGGAGCGCAGGATCCGCCCGTGGGCGCCGCTGTCCATCCGCTCGGTGACGAACGTCCACAGCCGCCCGGGGTGGAAGGGGAGTGCGGAGCGGAACACGGTCGAGGAGATGCCGTACTCCTCGGTCTCCGGCACGTGGTCGCCGTTGAGTTCGCGGACCCAGCCGGGTGCCTGCTGGGCGCGCTCCAGGTCGAACAGGCCCGTGTCGAGCACCTGGCGGAGGTCCACCCGCCCGTGCGTGGCCGGGACGATCCGGGCCGCCGGGTTGAGCCGGGTGAGGGCCGCGCGGAGGCGGTCGGCGGTGGCGGCGTCCACCAGGTCCAGCTTGTTCAGCACCAGGACGTCGGCGAACTCGACCTGGTCGATGAGCAGATCGCTGACGGTGCGCTCGTCGTCCTCGTACGGGGCGAGGCCGCGCTCGGCCAGTTCGTCGCCGCTGTCCAGCTCGGCCAGGAAGTTGGCCGCGTCGACCACGGTGACCATGGTGTCCAGGCGGGCCAGGTCGCCGAGGGTGGCGCCGTCGTCGCGGGCGAACGCGAACGTGGCCGCAACCGGCATGGGTTCCGAAATGCCCGAAGATTCGATCAGCAGGTGGTCGAAGCGGCCCTCGCGGGCCAGCCGGTCGACCTCCTCCAGCAGATCGTCCCGCAGGGTGCAGCAGATGCAGCCGTTGGTCATCTCGACCAGCCGCTCCTCGGTCCGCGACAGCGCGGCCTCGCCGCCGCGGACCAGCGTCGCGTCGATGTTGACCTCGCTCATGTCGTTGACGATCACGGCGACGCGCAGCCCCTCGCGGTTGGCGAGGACATGGTTGAGCAGCGTGGTCTTGCCCGCCCCGAGGAACCCGGACAGGACGGTGACGGGCAGTCGGTCGTACGGCATCGGGGCTCAGCCCTCGGGGCGCAGCAGCCCGCGCTCGTACGCCCGGACCAGGTGCTGCGGCACGAGGTGGCGGACCCCGTCGACGGTGACGGGGACCAGGTTCGGCGTGCTCGCCTTCCACTGGGCGCGGCGGTGCCGGGTGTTGCTGCGGGACATCTTCCGCTTGGGAACGGCCATGGGAGTCCTTCCTGGGTCGGTGAACCAGGCAGAACGCTACATGAAAATGGATCCCATTACGAAAAAGCCTTCGCGGCCCCGGCAGCCCGGGTGGCTGCCCGCTCGGTCCTCAGCGGCGGCTGCCCAATCGGTTCTGTAGCGGCGGCTGCCCGCTTCGTCCCTCAGCGGCGGCGGCTGCGCACCTTTCCCTCCCGCGGCGCCGGGATGAACTGCAGCTCCAGCGTCGCCGGCGGCTCCGCCACCCCGGGGCCGCCCGCGTCCGCCCACGCCAGCAGCTCCTCCGTGGAGTCGTCGTCCATGGCGAACCCCACCCACACCGCGCGGCCCCCGGCCCGCCGGCCCGCGCCGGAGGGCTGGACGACGATGACGTTGGCCTGGTCGCAGGGGCCGAGGCAGTCCGTCGTACGGACGGTGAACCGGCCGCCGGAGTCCGCGGCGGCGGCCCGCAGCCGCGCCAGCTGCCAGGCGTGGTCGGTGCCGGGATGCTTGCGCGCGTTGCCGCAGCAGCAGCCCCGGCACACGACGAGCGTGCAGGGGCGCGGGGCGAAGCGCAGGGCGCCGCCGCTGCCTGCCGCGCTCAAAGCGCCAGGCCCACGTGGGCGAGCGCCTGCTTCAGCAGGACGCCGTGCCCGCCCGGCATCTCGCTCTGCACCGCCTCCGAGGCGGCCTCCTGCGGGCTGAACCAGACGAGGTCGAGGGCGTCCTGGCGGGGCCGGCAGTCGCCGGTGACCGGGACGACGTAGGCGAGGGAGACCGCGTGCTGGCGCGGGTCGTGGTACGGGGTGACGCCCTGGGTCGGGAAGTACTCGGCGACCGTGAAGGGCTGGAGCGAGGCCGGGACCCGGGGGAGGGCGACCGGGCCGAGGTCCTTCTCCAGATGGCGCAGCAGGGCGTCGCGGACCCGCTCGTGGTGCAGCACCCGGCCGGAGACCAGGGTGCGGCTGACCGTGCCGTCCGGCCCGATGCGCAGCAGCAGTCCGATGCTGGTGACCTCGCCGCTGTCGTCCACGCGGACCGGCACGGCCTCGACGTACAGGATCGGCATGCGCGCGCGGGCCAGTTCGAGTTCGTCGGGTGTCAGCCAACCGGGCGTGGTTTCGGTCATGTCAGACATTGCTTGATCATACTTTCGTGTGTCGTCGGAAAACCGTTTCGGCGCACACACCCGGCCGGCCGGCCGCCCGCGCCGCGGGTGCGAGCGGGTGCGGGCGGAGGCAGGCGGAGGCAGGCGGAGGCGGGCGGAGGCGGGGCCTGTCCGCACGGCTCCCGTGGCCGGGGCGCGGGGTCAGGGCTTGACGGCCACCGCGCCGAACTGCGGGACCACCACGGGCCACGGGTTCTCCGGCCGCCACTGCGAGCACGACACCAGGCCCGGCTCCAGGAACTCCAGCCCGTCGAAGAACGAGGCGATGTCGGTGCGGCCGCGGGCGGTGATCGGCGGGGTGGCGTTCTCGTTCCAGAACTTCATCGCCGCGATTTGGCCCTCGCCGCCCAGGTCGGGCTCGAAGGTGGGGTGGGTCAGCACCAGGAAGCTGCCGGACGGGACCGCCGCCATGATCCGGCGCACGATGTCCCGCGCCGTGCCGGTGTCGAGGACGAAGTTGAGGATGCCCAGCATCATCACCGCGACCGGCCGGGACAGGTCCAGGGTGCGGGAGGCGCGCGCCAGGATGGTGTCCGGGTCGTGCACGTCCGCGTCGATGTAGTCGGTGGCGCCGTCCGCGCTGCCGGTCAGCAGGGTGCGGGCGTGGATCAGCACGATCGGGTCGTTGTCGACGTACACGATCCGCGACTCGGGGGCGACCCGCTGGGCGATCTCGTGGGTGTTGTCGGCGGTGGGCAGCCCGGTGCCGATGTCCAGGAACTGCCGCACCCCGCGCTCGGCGGCCAGGAACCGCACGGCCCGGCCGAGGAACTCCCGGTCGGCGCGGGCGATGTCCCGGATCACCGGGAACATCCCGGCCACGTGATCGCCGACCTGGTGGTCGACCTCGTAGTTGTCCTTGCCGCCGATCCAGTAGTTCCAGACCCGGGCGTTGTGCGCCACACCGGTGTTCAGGCGTGCCGCTCCCTCCGCCGGGGTGGGGGTCTCGCTCACGTCGTGTCCTCTCCTCGCCCATGCCGCGGTCTTCGGCCATTGTGCCGCGCTCATGATCAGCGCGTCCGGGAAACCGGGGGAGCGGCACGTGCGCCCGGACGGGTGAGATCGCCCAGGTAGGGTTGACGGTCGGCCACGGAACGACAAAGGGCTGCCGTCGCAGGAAGCAGGACATGCCGTACTCCCACTCCCCCCTCCCCACCCCCGCCGACACCCCCGCCGACACCCCGGTCGCCCCCGCCGACATCCGGCTCGTGGTCACCGACATGGACGGCACGCTCCTGGACGACGACAAGCGGCCCCCGGCCGGGCTGTGGGAGACGCTGGAGCAGCTGCGCGCGCGGGGCGTGCTGTTCAGCCCGGCCAGCGGGCGGCAGTACGCCACCCTGGCGCGGGAGTTCGCGCCGGCCGCGCGGGGCATGGTCTTCATCGCGGAGAACGGCACCTACGTGGTGCGCGACGGCGTCGAGCTCAGCTCCGACCCGCTGGAGCCGGACGTCGTCGCCCGGGTCGTCGCGGCGGTACGGCGGCTGTCCGCCGACGGAGTGAACGTCGGGGCCGTCGTCTGCGGCAAGCGGTCCGCCTACGTCGAGCGCACCGACGCGCCCTTCCTCACCGAGGTGCGCCGGTACTACGTCGAGAACCGGATCGTCGAGGACGTCACCGCCGTCGACGACGACATCCTCAAGGTCGCCCTGTACGACTTCGGCCCCGCCGAGCGCACCACCGCGCCCGCCCTGGCCCCGTTCGCCGGGACCCACCAGGTCGTGGTCTCCGGCGAGCACTGGGTGGACGTGATGAACCGCAGCGCCGACAAGGGCGCCGCCGTCCGCGCCCTCCAGCGGGAACTGGGCATCACCCCGGCCCAGACCATGGTCTTCGGGGACTACCTCAACGACCTCCAGATGATGGACACCGCCGAGTGGTCCTTCGCCATGGCCAACGCCCATCCCGAGGTCATCCGCCGGGCCCGCCACCTGGCCCCCTCCAACAACGACGACGGCGTCCTGCGCACCGTCCGGCGGCTGCTCGGCCTGCCGGACCCGGCCCGCCCCACCGGCTGACGCCCCCCGGCAGATCCGCCCTCCTGGGCAGGGCCATCCCCGCAGCCTGCCCCCGGCAGACCCATTCCGGCAGGCCCACCCCGGCAGCCCCGCCCCCGGCACGCCGCCCTCCGCCGGGCCGACGCCGCACCGTGCCCCCCGTGCCGTCCTCGTGCGCCGTGTCGCCGCCCGCCGCACCGGGCATGGTGTCGGGTGCCGGCCGGCCACCGTGGCCGTGACGTCACGTCGCAGAGGGGGAGCCATGTCGTCCTCGCTTCCGTCGGTAACGTCGGTTCCATCGCCCCGCGGCCGGCCGCAGCCCGTGCTCGGCCCGCCCGCCCGCGCCGCGTTCTTCCTGGTCGTCACCGTCGACCCCGGCGGAGAGAAGGCCGCCCGCGAGGTGCTGGCCGCGCTCCCCGGATGGGAGCGGGCGCTCGCCTTCCCGTACCCCGACGCGGGCCTGTCCTGCGTCGCCGGCATCGGTGCCGAGGCCTGGGACCGGCTCTACGGCGCCCCGCGCCCCGCCGGCCTGCATCCGTTCCGCGCCCTGACCGGACCCCGTCACCACGCCCCGGCCACCCCGGGCGACCTGCTCTTCCACATCCGGGCCGCGCGGCCCGACCTGTGCTTCGCGCTGACCGCCGAGATCATGAAGGGGCTGGGCGGCGCGGTCACCGTCCAGGACGAGGTGCAGGCGTTCGCCCACTACGACGCCCGCAACCTGCTCGGCTTCGTCGACGGCACCGAGAACCCGGTCGGCGCCGACGCCGCCGAGGCGGCGCTCGTCGGCGACGAGGACCCCGAGTTCCGGGGCGGCTCGTACGCGATCGCGCAGAAGTACCTGCACGACATGGCGGCCTGGGAGGCGCTGACCACGGAGGAGCAGGAGCGGGTGGTGGGCCGGGTGAAGGCGACCGGGCTCGAACGGGATGCGCCCGGCTCCCACAAGGAGGTCAACACCGTGCTCGGCCCGGACGGCACCGAGCAGCGCATCCTGCGCGCCGCCATGCCGTTCGGCCGCCCGGGGCGGGGCGAGTTCGGCACGTACTTCATCGCCTACGCCCGTGACCCGCAGCTCACCGAGACCATGCTGCGCCGGATGTTCGTCGGTACTCCCGGCGGCGGCCCCGACCCGCTGCTGGACTTCTCCCGCGCGGTCACCGGAACGCTGTTCTTCGTGCCCTCGGCCGACCTGCTCCAGGACCTCTCCGAGAACGGGAAGCCCCGCTGAGCGGGCCGGCCGCGCCTTTCCTCGCCGCGCCTTTCCTCGCCGCGCCTTTCCTCGCCGCGCCTTTCCTCGCCGCGACGCTCCGTGTCTCGCCGCGTCGCGCCGTCAGTCGTCCCCGCCCTCGTCGCCGTCGTCTGCCGCGGGTGCCGGGTCACCGGCCGCCGGCGGCGGTGCCGAGGTGGCGGGCGAGGGGACGGCGGCGGGCGTCTGGGCGGCGGCCGGGGTGGCCGGGGCCTCCGCGGCCGGTGTCCCGGCGGCCGGGACCTGGCCCGGGGCGTCGCCGGCCGGGGGCTGCCCCTGGGAGTCGGGGGCCTGCGCGTCCGCGGCCGGGGCCTGCCCCTGGCCCTGCGGCGCCGCCGGGGCCGTCGCGGACGGGTCGGCGGACGTCGAGGGGTCCGTGCGGGAGCTCTCCGTGTCGCTGTCGTCGGGTGAGAACAGCAGCATCCCGGTGACCATCGCGGCCAGGAACAGACCCACACCGGCGGCGCCGGCCGCGACCTTCCGCCGGTTTCCGGGGGCCGGCGGGCGGCGCCGGGAGGCCGGAGCGGAGGTCGACGGCAGCATGTACGTCGTCGCGGGGCCGGTCTCGCCCAGCGGACGCGGCTGGGCCTGCGCGGGCGGCTGCTGGCGCGGAGCCGGCGACCGCCGCGAGGACGACGCGTGACGCGTGGCCGGCTGATGGCGGGTGGCCGGCTGGTGCGGCGCCGAGTGCGGCTCGGGGTGCCGCTCCGGCGCGGGCACATCCGGGGCGGCCGCGGGCAGCGGCTCGGGGCGGCCCTGCCAGGCCCCCGAGGCGAACCACTCCGCGACCTGCTCGGCGGTGGGCCGGTGTTCGGGCTGCTTGGCCAGCAGGCCGAGCAGATAGCTCTCGAAGGCGGGCGGCAGCTGGGCGCCCAGCTGGCGGGGCGGCGTCGGGGTGGCGTCGAGGTGCTGATGGAGGATGGCGATGGCGCTGTCGGCCTGGAACGGCGGGCTGCCGGTGAGGAGTTGGTACAGCACGCAGCCCAGCGAGTAGACGTCGCTCGGCGGTCCCGCGGGCTTGCCCAGGGCGCGCTCCGGCGCGATGTACAGGCTGGTGCCGACGATCTGCCCGGTCGCGGTGAGCGCTGCGGCCGGGTCGTCCATGAAGCGGGCGATGCCGAAGTCACCGATCTTGAGGGTGCCGTCGGCGTCCAGCAGCAGGTTGGCGGGCTTGATGTCCCGGTGCACGATGCCCTGCTGGTGGGCGGCGGCGAGCCCGGCGGCGGCCTCCGCGGCGATCCGGGCGACCCGGTCGGCGGGCTGCGGGCCGGAGCGGGCGAGCAGCCCGGCCAGGCTGTCGCCCTCGACCAGCTCCATCACCAGGAAGAGCTTGTCCTCGTACGTGCCGAAGTCCAGGACACCGACCACGTGCGGGTGGTGGAGCCGGCCGGCGGTCTGCGCCTCCAGCCGGAACCGGGAGGCGGCGGTGGTGTCGGAGTCCTGGGGCAGCAGCAGCTTGACGGCCACCGGCCTGCCGAGCGTGTCGTCGTACGCCCGCCAGACCTCTCCCATCGCGCCGCGTCCGATCGCGTCGTGCAGCCGGTACCGGCCCGCTATGAGCACCTGTGCTTCGTCCTCGTCCTGAGTGAGTCGACCGCCGCGGGGCGAACTCACCGCGCGGGTGCGGGTGATGTGGGGGGAGCGCCGCGGCTGCCTCAGCGTACCGGCAGCGCCGGGCGTTGATCACCGTGGGCGCCCCGGCGCGGGCGGGCGCCGGGGCCGGGGGTCCGGCTTCGGGCGATGTGAGACGATCAGTCCATGCTGACGTCAGTTGACGCTGATCTGGTCCGGGTGCTGGCCGATCCGCTGCGCCTGCGGATCGTCACCCTGCTCGCCCACGAGACGCTGTGCACCACGCACTTGGTGGAGGAGACCGGGGCCCGCCAGACCAACCTCTCCAACCATCTGCGGGTGCTGCGGGAGGCGGGCGTGGTGGAGACCGAGCCGTGCGGCCGGTTCACCTACTACCGGCTCAGGCCCGAGGTCCTCGCCGGCCTGGCCGACGGCTTCGCCCGGCTGGCCGCGACCGCGCGCGCCACCGCCGAGAACGACGTCAAGCGCTCCTGCCCCTGACCGGTCCGCCGAACGAGCGCGCGCCCCGCGCGTAGCCGGGTTGACCACCCGCGACGAGCACCGGCGGCTCGCCCGGCCCGGCTCCACCGCGCGGACCTCAGACCTTGCGGCCCACCGCGCCGTACAGCGACACCGGCCCGCGGCCCAGGTCCGACTCGTTCTCGGCCAGCTCCGGACGCCAGTCGGCGACCGACACGATGCCGGGGTCCAGCACCTCGAGGCCCTTGAAGAAGCGGGCCATCTCGTCCCGTGAGCGGGCCACCAGGGTCACCCCGCCCGCCGTGTACGCCGCGATGCCGCGCCGGACGTTCTCCGGCTCGAAGTCGGCGGTCATCGCCGACAGCACCAGGCAACTGCCCGGCGCCAGCGCGTCGACGAGGGTGTCCACCAGCTCGTAGGCGCCGTCCTCGTCCGCGACGAAGTGCAGCAGCGCGATCAGGGACAGGGCGACCGGCCGGTCGAAGTCGAGGACCTGCGCGGCCTGTTCGAGGATGCGGCGCGGGTCCCGCGCGTCCGCCTGGACGTAGTCCGTGGCGCCCTCGGGAGTGCCGCGCAGCAGGGCCTCGGCATGGGCGAGGACGATCGGGTCGTTGTCGACGTAGACCACCCGCGACTCCGGGGCCGCCGACTGGGCGATCTGATGCAGATTCGGTTCGGTGGGGATGCCGGAGCCGATGTCGAGGAACTGCCGGATGCCCTCCCGGCGGACCAGCAGCCGGGTGGCCCGCTGCATGAACCAGCGGTTGGCGCGCGCGGCGCGCGGGGCGCCGTCGTCGATCGCCATGATCTGCCGGCCCAGTTCCTCGTCGACCGGGTAGTTGTCCTTGCCGCCGAGATACCAGTCGTACACCCGGGCCGGATGGGGCCGCGTCGTGTCGATCCTCGCTGCGGCCGGCTCGGTCCCCGTCACACGTCTCTCCTCTGCTGCGCGGGCCCCGCGCAGGGGGCGGGGCTGCGAGCAGTCTGACACGATCACGCGGCGCGGCGGAGAGTGTCGCCGGCCACCTGCTTCTCCAGCGCCGCCCGCACCAACGCGGCGGCCAGGACGGCCGGTTCGGTGTCACCGGCCGCCTCCAGCAGCCGGTCACGGTCCTCCGGCAGCCCCAGCCGCCGCGCTCCCGACAGCGCCTTGCCGTCGACGAAGGGGGCGACTTCCGGCCAGACCCGCTGCACCTCGCGCAGGAAGATGTCCGCGCCGGCCGGGCCCAGACCGGGCACCTCCTGGAGCAGCCGGCGCAGCGCGCCGGGATCGCCGTCCGCCTCCGCGCGCAGCCGGCGCAGATCGCCGCCCCAGCGCTCGGTCAGCAGCCGGGCGCCGTCAGCGAGCATCGTCGCGGTGCGCTCGTCGTAGCGCCGGTAACCGGCCTCGCCGAGGGCGGCCACCCGACGCCGCCGGCCGGCCTCGGCCATCCGGCGCGGATCCCGCAGCCCCGCCTCGTGCAGGGCGCGGGCCGCCGCCACCGCGACCGAGGCCCGGATACGGGCGCTGAGCAGCACGGACAGCACCAGCAGACGGTACAGCGGCTGGGGGGTGTCCCGCAGCCGGATGCCCGCCTCCTCGGCATAGGTTTGGCCGTGCGCACGGGTCAGTTCGCGCACCACGCGCCGCGGGTCGGTCACGGCTTGAGCGGGTCGTGTCCGATCGACATCAGCGCATGGCGGCGGCTGGTGCGCGCGGGCTCCGGCTCGTTCGCCAGGTCCGTCTGTCCGGACACCATCTCCACGACCTTCGTCATCACCCGGACGTCCTCGTCGGTGAGGTCGGTACGCCGCTTGCGCAGGACGGCGAGCACCTGCTGTCCGAGCGGGGGGCCCGCCTGGTCCGGCAGCGGCTCGGTCCGCTCGCCGGCGTCCCGGGTCCGCAGCCAGGCGTCCAGCTCCCGGGAGGTCATGTTCACGACGTGGTGGAAGTCCTCCCACAGCGCGTCGAGTCCGGCGGAATGCGTCATGGCCTGCCCCTTCCCTGTGGTGCGTCCGTAGGGGTCAGTCCTGGCGCGGGAAGTTCTCGGCGTCGAACATCCAGCGCTGCTTCTCCAGGTCGGCCGTGATGGCGATCAGCAGGTCCTGGGTGACCGGATCCGGACCGTCGGTGGCCTCGATGCGCTCCCGCAGCCGGCCGATAGCCGCCTCCAGCGACTCCACCAGCACCTGGACCGCATCGTTGTCGCGCACCCAGCCCTCCTTCGGGCTGGGCAGCGAGAACCGGGCGGCGACGGTCTCCGGGCGGCCGTCCGGCGGCACGCCCAGCGCCGCGCACCGCTCCGCCACCGTGTCCGAGTGGGCGCGGGCGGTCGCGACCACCTCGTCCAGCTGCAGGTGGATCGAACGGAACCGCGGGCCCACGATGTTCCAGTGCGCCTGCTTCCCGATCAGTGACAGCCCGACCAGATCCACCAGCGTGTCCTGCAGCGCGTCGCAGGCGACCCGGCGGGCGTCGTCGGGCAGTGTGCTCTTCACGACGGTCATGGGGCGCTTCTCCTTCTCACCTCGTGCGAGGGTTGTCGGTCGTGCGGAGCGGCGCGGCGCGCGCGGACGCGTTCGGCGGCCGATCGCCGCGACCCCTCCATGGGGGCGCGGGTGCCCCGCGTGTACCAGCGCAAACGCGGCGCGCGCAGGTGGTGAGAGGGAGGTCCGGGAGGGTGGCGGCTCCGTGCCGGTCAGTCTCCGAGGACCGTCCGGTCAGTTTCCGAGGACCTGCCCGGTCAGCCTCCGAGGGCCGTCCGGTCAGCCTCCCAGGACCCGCGGTGAGTCTCCGAGGCCCCGGGCCGGTCAGTCTCCGAGGACCCGGTCCACGAACGCCGTCACCTCCGCGAACGCCTCCGCGCGGTTCGTCTCGTGGAACACCTCGTGCCGCGCGCCCGGGAAGATCCGCTCGGCCGCCGTCCCGCCGCTCAGCCGCCGCACGCCCGTACGGCTGCCCGCGAGGGGCACCAGCCGGTCGTCGTCGCCGTGCAGCCACAGCAGCGGCAGCGGGCCCGCGTCACCGCCCTCGGCGACGTCCTCCAGGGTCCGGACGAACGCCCGCAGCGTCGGCCGTTTCATCGGCCCGTGCCACACCAGCGGGTCCGCCGCGTAGGCCGCCGCCACCGCCGGGTCCCGGGACAGCGCGGCGGGGCTGACCGGGACGTCCGGGACCTCGCCGTGCGCCGCGTCGTGGGCGAGCAGCCGCGCGGGCGTCTCCCAGGTGCCGATCACCGGCCCGGACAGCACCAGGGCGGCGAGGCCGGCGCCGTACCGCTGGGCGTACCGGGCGGCGATGAGCCCGCCCATGGAGTGGCCGATCATCACCATCGGTACGTCCGGGTGCGCGGAGCGGGCGAGCCGCGCCACGGTGTGCACATCGCCGACGACGTCCTCGAAGTCCTCGATCACCACCCGCTCGCCCGCCGACCGGCCGTGGCCCATGTGGTCGGGCCCGAACACGGTGGCGCCGTGCCCGGTCAGGACGCCGGCCAGGTCCGCGTACCGGCCGCTGTGCTCGCCGTAGCCGTGCACCACGAGGGCGGTGTACCGGGGGCGGGGGTGCGGCCACTCGCGGACGGCGAGCGCGCCCCGCGTTCCGGTGAGAACGTGCTCGCGGGGGTCGGTCGTCATGGCTCCTCCGGTCGCGTCGGGAATGGATGCGGAAGGTTCCGGGGGATCTTCCCAGGGAGCGGTGCGGAGGTCTATAGTCCAAAACTAGCAGTGCTAATTAATGGGCGCTCCACATCGCCCCCGGTACTGCCCTTGTCCGCTGAGCGATGACGGTCAGGAGTCCACTCGTGCGTCCCGTCCACTTCGCGGCCGCCCGCCGCACCCCCATCGGCAAGCTGCGCGGAGCCCTGTCCTCGGTACGGCCCGACGACCTCGCCGCCACCGTGATCCGCGGCCTGGTCGCCGACGTGCCCGCGCTGGACCCGGCCCGGATCGACGACGTCTACTGGGGCGCCGCCAACCAGGCCGGCGAGGACAACCGCAACGTCGCCCGCATGGCCGCCCTGCTCGCGGGGCTGCCCGACTCGGTGCCCGGCGCCACGGTCAACCGGCTGTGCGCCTCCGGCCTGGAGGCCGTCACCACCGCCGCCCGCACCATCGCCGCGGGCGAGGCGGACATCGTGCTCGCGGGCGGCTCCGAGTCCATGAGCCGCGCCCCCTTCGTCCTGCCCCGCCCCGACGAGGCGCTGCCCCACCGCATCGAGACCGCCGACACCCGGCTCGGCTGGCGCCTGGTCAACCCGGCGATGCGGGAACTGCACGGGCTGCTGTCCATGGGCGAGACCGCCGAAGAGGTCGCCGCGCGGTACGGCGTCGACCGCGAACGCCAGGACGAGTTCGCCCTGCGCAGCCACCAGCGGGCCGCCCTCGCCCGCAAGAACGGCCACTTCGACGACGAGATCCTGCCCGTCACCCGCCCCGACGGCGTCGTCGTCGACAGCGACGAATGCGTCCGGGAGGACACCTCCTACGAGAAGCTGTCCCGCCTCAAGCCGGTCTTCCGCGACGGCGGCACCGTCACCGCCGGAAACGCCTCGCCGATGAACGACGGCGCCGCCGGACTGCTGCTGGTCAGCGAGGAGGCCCTGAACGAACTCGGCCTGGAGTCCCTCGGCCGCTATGTCGCGGGCGGCTCGGCCGGCGTCCACCCCGACGTCATGGGCATCGGCCCGGTCCCCGCCACCCGCAAGGTCCTCGCCCGGGCCGGCTGGGACATCGGCGACGTCCAGGAGGCCGAGTTCAACGAGGCGTTCGCCGCGCAGGCCCTCGCCTGCGTCGACCAGCTCGGCATCGACCCCGAGCTGGTCAACCCCACCGGCGGCGCCATCGCCCTCGGCCACCCGCTCGGCTGCTCCGGCGCCCGCATCCTGACCACCCTGCTCCACCGGATGCGCCGCACGGGGGCCGCGCGCGGCCTGGCGACCATGTGCGTGGGCGTGGGGCAGGGAAGCGCGGTGCTGGTCGAACGGCACTGACCGCACTCCGACGGGCACCGAGCCGCAGCCCGGGCGACTCGACGGGGGAGCCCGGGCCGGGCATCCGGAACCAGAGCCGCAACGAAACGGAGCAACCCCCTCCATGGCAACCCTGTCCCTGGCGAGCATCCTCGCCGAGAACGCGCGCCGCCGGCCGGCCAAAACCGCCCTCGTCGAAGGCGACCTGCGCCTCACCTTCGCCGAGGTCTGGCAGCGCGCCCTCGCCCGCGCCGGCGCCCTCGCCGCGCTCGGCGTACGGCCCGGGGACCGGGTCGCCCTGATGGCGCCCAACGTGGCCGAGTTCCCGACGGCGTACTACGCCATCGTCGCGGCCGGCGGTGTCGTCGTCCCCGTCCACCTCCTGCTGTCCCCCGGCGAGGTCGAGCACGTGCTGAGGGACAGCGGCGCCACCCTGCTGCTGTGCCACCCGGCCCAGGCCGAGACGGGAACCGCCGCGGCGCGGGCCGCCGGGGTGCGGGTCGTCACCCTGGGCGAGGAGTTCGGCGAACTCGCCGCGAAGGCCGGGCCGCTGCCCACGTTCGTCACCCGCGACGCCGACGACCCGGCCGTCGTCTTCTACACCAGCGGCACCACGGGCGTGCCCAAGGGCGCCGTGCTCAGCCACCTCAACCTGGTGATGAACGCGACCGTCAACGCCTTCGACGCCAACGACATCCGCCCCGACGACGTCGCGCTGGGCGCGCTGCCGCTGTTCCACGCCTTCGGCCAGACGGTGTCCCTCAACTCCACCTGGCGGGCCGGGGCCACCCTCGTGCTGATGCCCCGGTTCGACGCGGCGCGCGCGATCGAGCTGATGGTGCGGGAGAGGGTCGACACCTTCCACGGGGTGCCCACCATGTACGTCGCCCTCGTCGCCGCGGCCGCCGAGGCGGCGGACCTGCCCCGGCTGCGGGTGTGCGTCTCCGGCGGGGCCTCGCTGCCGGTGGCGGTCCTGGAGCGGTTCGAGGAGACCTTCGGCGTGCCGGTCCACGAGGGCTACGGCCTGTCGGAGACCTCGCCGACGGCGACCGTGAACCAGCCGGTGTTCGGCACCCGGGCGGGCACCATCGGGCATCCGCTGTGGGGCGTCGACGTGGAGATCGCGCGCGCGGACATCGAGGACCGGATCGAGCTGCTTCCCCCGGAGGAACTGGGCGAGGTGGTCATCCGGGGCCACAACGTCTTCTCCGGCTACCTCGGCCGCCCCGAGGCGACCGCCGAGGCGCTGGTCGACGGCTGGTTCCGCACCGGTGACCTCGGCACCAAGGACGCGGACGGCTTCCTGCGGATCGTGGACCGCAAGAAGGACGTGATCATCCGCGGCGGCTACAACGTCTACCCGCGCGAGGTCGAGGAGGTCCTGATGCGCCACCCGGGCGTCGCCCAGGTCGCGGTCGTCGGCCTGCCGGACGAGCTGCACGGCGAGGAGGTCTGCGCGGTGGTCGTCCCCGCGCAGGGCGCCGCGCCGGACGCGGAGGACGTCATCAGCTGGTCCAAGGAGCGCCTGGGCCGCCACAAGTACCCGCGGCGCGTGGAGTTCACGGACGCCCTGCCGCTCGGGCCGAGCCTGAAGGTGCTGAAGCGGGAGCTGCGGGCGCGGTACGTCTGACGGGGGAGGGCGCGCTGCGGCGGGTGGGCTGCGGCGGGTGGCGGAGTGTGCGCTGCTGAGGGCTGAGGGCTGAGGGCTGAGGGCTGAGGGCTGAGGGCTGAGGGCTGCGGGCTGAGGGCTGCGGGTGGTGGGCGGTGGGCGGTGAGCGCGGCGCGCGGCTCAGGCGTCCGGTCCCCGGTGTCACCAGGCGAGACGGCGCGGCCCCGGCCGGATGCGTGTGCATAGCATCGGTGCCCGCATGGACACGATGACCCTCTGGCACTTCACCGGCTGGGAGTTCGCCGCGCTCGCCGTCGCGGCGCTGCTCGTCGGCTTCTCCAAGACCGCGGTGAGCGGTGCCAACACGATCAGCCTCGCCGTCTTCGCGGCGGTGCTGCCCGCCCGCGCCTCCACCGGTGTGCTCCTGCCCCTGCTCATCGCCGGGGACCTGCTCGCCGTCCTCACCTACCGGCGCCACGCCCACTGGCCCACCCTGTGGCGGCTGTTCCCGGCGGTCGCGGCCGGAGTCGTCGTCGGCACCGCGTTCCTGATGTGGGCCGACGACGAGATCGTCCGCACCTCGATCGGCGCGATCCTGCTGCTGATGGCCGCGCTGACGGTGTGGCGACGGCGTACGGCGGACAGGGCGGCGGAGCCGGACGCGGTCACCACCAGCGCGGGCCGGGTCAAGGCCCGCGCGTACGGAGTGCTCGGCGGCTTCACCACCATGGTCGCGAACGCGGGCGGACCGGTGATGGCCCTGTACCTGTTGTCGGCGGGCTTCCGGAAGCTGGGCTTCCTGGGCACGTCGGCGTTCTTCTTCCTGATCGTGAACGTGTCCAAGGTGCCCTTCAGCGCGGGCCTCGGCCTCATCGACGGCCCCTCGCTGCTCCTCGACGCGGCCCTGGTGCTGTTCGTCGTACCCGGCGCGCTGCTCGGCAAGTGGGCCGTCAGCCGCATCGACCAGCGGCTGTTCGAGCGGCTGGTGATCGCCGCGACGGTGCTGGGCGCCCTCCAGCTGTTGCTGCGCTGAGCAGCGCGTGCCGCAGGCGGGGCTCCTCAGTCCCGGCTCAGCGCCTGTTCCAGCAGGTCCTTGAGGGTGCCCTGCTGCTGGGGGGTGAGGGTGCCCAGCGGGGATTCACGGGTGAGGACGTCGAGGAGCCGGTCGCGCAGGGCGGTGCCCTCCGGGGTGAGGACGAGGTGCTTGGCGCGGCGGTCGGTGGGGTGGGCGCGGCGTTCGACCAGGCCCTGTTTCTCCAGCTTGTCGATGACGAAGGTGGCGTTGGACGGCTCGCAGCTCATGCGGTCGGCGAGCTCGCGCATGGTCATCGGCCCGGTCATCTCCCGCAGGGCGGTCGCCTGGGCGACGGTGAGGCCCAGGGTGACGGCGCGCTCGCGTACGTGCTCGGCGATCCGCTGGGCCAGGCCGTTCACCAGACCGCACAGCTCCCGCTCGGCGATGGCGTGCGGCTCACGGGACGTCGTCATGACCCCATGCTAGCAAGTTCATCAAGCCAGAATAATTACAGCTTGAATGGTTCTAGCTTTACGCATATGGTCGTCGCAGTCATCCGACGCCCGACACCGAGCATTGGGGGAGAACCGTGACCGACTTCTTGACCGACCGTGCCGAACGGACGAACGGGACGGAACGGCGGGAGGAAACGACGCGACCGGAGTGGTCGCAGCGCCTGCGGCGGCCGGGGGTGCTCCGCTCGCTGTGGCTGGGGGACACCAAGGTCACGTACGTACCGGACGGCGATGTGCGGCTGCGCCCGCGCGAACTGCTGCTCGGTTCGGACGACGCGGTGTGGGCCGCGCACCCGGAGTACCTGGACGACGCGGGTCACCTGGTGGCGAGCATCGGCGCCCTCCTGGTGGAGCGCGGCGACCGCGCGCTGCTCATCGACGCGGGCTTCGGACCGCGCCGCTGGCCGGCCGCCCCGGACGGGCCGCGCGGCGTGATCCACGGGGGAGCGCTCCCGGAGCGGCTGGCCCGGCTCGGCCGCCGGGCCGAGGACATCGAGGCGGTGGCCTTCACCCACCTCCACCCCGACCACACCGGATGGGCGAGCCATCCCCTGCCGGGCACCGGCCGGCCCGTCTTCCCCGCGGCCGACTTCCTGGTCTCCGCGCCGGAATGGGCCCCGTACGAGCCGTCGGCGGGGCCGGACATGCCCGAGGAGATCGCCGCCCTGGCGCCGCGTGTGCGCACGGTGGAGGACGGTCAGGAGATCTTCCCCGGCGTGCGCGTGCGGATCGGCGCCGGCCACACGGCCGGCCACACCGAGTACGTCATCACCTCCGGCGGCCGGCGGCTGATCGCCTTCGGTGACGCCCTGCACTCGTCGATCCAGGCGGACCACCCCGAGTGGACCTCGGCCTTCGACGACGACCCGGCCCGCGCCGCCGAGCACCGGCACCGCCTCGTCGCCGACCTCGCGGCCCCCGGCACCATCGGCTTCGGCATCCACTTCGCCGACGTGGTCTTCGGACGGGTCCGCCGGGGCGGCGACGGCCCCGCGTGGCAGCCGGTCGACTCCACCGAGCCCGCGGACACCTGACCGGCCGGGGAAGGCTGACCGGTCGGGGACGCCTGACCGGTCGGGGACGCCTGACCGGCGTGAACGTCTGACCGGCCGGGGACGGCTGCCGCTACGTCCGGGGCGCGTAGTCGCTGATCACGTACAGGGCCTCGTCGTCCACGGCGTTCGCGTCCCAGTCCAGTGAGATGCGCACCGGGTGCCCGTCGGCGGCGAACTCGGCCGCCGCCTCGTCCGCGTTCTCCTGCCGCGCCCGTTCCAGCTCACGCAGCAGCCCGCCGAGGGTGGGCACCTGGTCGGGCAGCCGCTTCACCATGTCACGCGCGCTGTCGTCCAGCCCTCTGGCGTCGGTCACCCGGCCGTCCCGCACGGTCACCCGGTAGCTGCCCAGCAGGGCCCGTTCTCCTCCGCTCGACTCCAGGGTGTAGGAGTAGGCCTCCGGCTCCGTCCAGGCGGCGCCGGTCCGCGAGCCGGAGCCGGGCCGGGCGGTGGGGTCGGGCGACGCCTCACCGGAGCAGGCGGCGGTCGCCGCCATCAGTCCGCCGGCCAGCAGGGCGGCGGCGAGCCGGGGGGCGGCGAGCTGGGCGGGCGGAGTGGGGCGAAGAGCGGTCACGGCGGAGTCCTTTCCACGAACGGCCGGGTCTCCCGGCGCACCGGTCACTCCTACGACGCGGCGGGGCCGTCATACGTTCGATGCGCTCCCCGTTCGATACGCTCCACGCCATGCCCCGCCACATCCTCGTCCTCGGCGGCACCACCGAGGCGCGCCACCTCGCCGCCGAGCTGGCCGGACGCCCGGGCACACGGGTGACCACCTCGCTGGCGGGGCGGGTCGCCCGGCCGGGAGCGGTTGCCGGGGACGTACGCGTCGGAGGCTTCGGCGGAACCGACGGGCTCGCCGACTGGCTCCGCGCCCAGGCCGTGGACGCCGTGGTCGACGCCACCCACCCCTTCGCCGCCACGATCACCGCGAACGCGGCGCGCGCCACGGCCGCGGCCGGACGGCCCCTGGTGGTGCTGCGCCGGCCGGGCTGGCGCCCCGGCCCCCTCGACCGCTGGCACTGGGCCGCCTCCCTGACCGAGGCCGCCGAGCTGCTGCCGGACCTGGGCCGCCGCGTCCTCCTCACCACCGGCCGCATGGACCTGGCGGCCTTCGCGCACCTGGAGCGGCTCCACTTCGTCGTACGGTCCGTGGAGCCCGCCGAACCGCCGACGCCGCCCCATATGACCCAGGTGCTCGCGCGGGGCCCCTTCACCGTCGCCGACGAGCTGGCGCTGCTGCGCGAGCACCGCGTCGACGTGCTGGTGACGAAGGACAGCGGAGGAGAGGCGACCGCCGCCAAGCTCACCGCGGCCCGTGAACGGGGGCTGCCCGTCGTGGTCGTACGGCGCCCACCGCTGCCCGCCGGCGTGGCCGCCGTCCCCGGCGTACCGGAGGCCCTCGCGTGGCTGGATCTCGGCGGCCCGGCTTAGGCGGTTTCCTTCGGATCACCTCATTTCGAGATCACCGGCAAGGCCACCAAGGCGTCGTCGCCCCGGAGAACGGCTTCGGCGAATGGAACCTGTCCTGGAGCGAGTGGCGGCGGCGCAGCGCGATGAGCCGTGAGACCGCGACCGCCTGATCCCCGGGCGTCCGCCGGTCCTTCCGTCAGCTGCGCTCGGGATGGCGCCGCAGCAGATACGTGTCCATGATCCACCCCTTGCGCTCGCGGGCCTCGGCCCGCAGCCGCTCGATGCGGGGCGCGGCCTCCGCGATGGGCCCGGAGACGGTGATCTCGTCCGGGGTGCCGAGATAGGCGCCCCAGTAGATGTGGATGTCCTGGTCGGCGTACTGCCGGAAGGTCTGGTGGGCGTCCAGCATCACCACGACGTCGTCCACGCCCTCCGGGAATCCCTCGGCGAGCCGCCGCCCGGTGGTGATCTGCACGGAACCGGCCACCCGGTTCAGCCCGGTGCGGTGCCGGGCGACCAGCGAGGACACACTGCTGATCCCGGGCACCACGTCGTAGTCGAACGCGACCGTGCCCCGCGCCAGCACCTCCTCCAGGATGCCCAGCGTGCTGTCGTACAGCGACGGGTCGCCCCACACCAGGAACGCGCCGGTCTCGTCCTCGCCCAGCTCGTCGCGCACGAGCCGCTCGTAGATGTCGGCGCGGGCGCTGCGCCAGTCGCCCACGGCCGGGGAGTACGCCGCGCCGCCCGCGCGCCGGTCCCGCTCGGGGTCGCGGGCCTCGACCACCCGGTACGTGCCCTCCGGCAGGTGCGTCTCCAGCATGTCCCGGCGCAAGCGGGTGAGGTCCGACTTCACCTCGCCCTTGTCGAGCAGGAAGAACACGTCCGTGCCGCGCAGCGCCCGCACCGCCTGGAGGGTCAGCTGCTCGGGGTCGCCCGCGCCGATACCGATGACATGAATGTTTCGCACGCCCCGAGTCTGCCGTACGCCACCGGCAGTGCCCCCGTGGGGTCACGTCCCGTACAGCCGGGGCGCCCGCGCCCGCGCGTCCACCACCACGGCCCCGCCGACCCCGATCCCGTCGGAGCCGTCCGCCCCGGCTTCGACGACCTCCGCCAGGTCCCGCGCCCACGACACGACACCCGCCAGATCCATGCCGTACGGCTCCGGCCGTCCGGACGCCGCGGCCCACTCCTGCACCGCGCCCGCACCCCGCCGCAGCAGCCGCGCGCCACCGGTGACATTGCCGCGGGCCGCGTGCGTCAGTCCCACGGCGAGCTGGGCGAGCCCCCGCCACAGCGCGCGCTCCTCGTCCGGCCCCGACTTCCACGCGTCCTCGAACACCTCGTGCGCGTGGAACGGCTTTCCCGCGTCCAGCAGCGCCTGCGCCTCCGCCACGCTCTCCTCGGGCGTCCGCACGACCCCCTCCGGCTGTCGCTCCACGCCCTCGGCCCCGTACGGCAGCGGCCGGCCCAGCCCGTCGCGGGGCCGCGCGTTCCGCGCCCGCCCCTCCGCGTCCCGGTCCCGCGCCGCCGCGCCCGCCCGGCCCTCCGGCATACCGCTTCCGTCTCCCGATCCACCCATACGACGATTGTCCCGCCCGGCCCCCCTCTCCGGACCTCTTCGGCCGCCCTTCGGCCCCCCTTCGGCTCCGCCGGGCCGGTGGGGTAAAGTGCTGTCCGCGCGATCACGTGGTTCACCACGGGACAGCGCAACGGGACGTGGCGCAGCTTGGTAGCGCACTTGACTGGGGGTCAAGGGGTCGCAGGTTCAAATCCTGTCGTCCCGACAAGGAGTCCGCTCCGTAGTCGCGGGTCAGGGCCTCGGTTCACTTCAGGTGAGCCGGGGCCCTCGACCGTTTCCGACCGTTTCCGGCAGTCACCCGAGCCGCTCCGAGCGGATGAAGCCGCGAGCCCGGCATTGAGCACGGCTACTCATGCGCGCCACCACGGGCCGCGCGATCCTGCACCCATGACCGACGCCCCTCCCACCCCGCAGCCCTGGCGACCCTGGTCGCGCCGGACAAGCCCCGGAGCGGACCTGGCTCTCGCCATCCCGCTGTTCCTGCTGGAGACCGGGTGGCTCGGGCTGGACCGGGTGTACGGCTACGGCCTGGAGGTCCGGGCGGCACAGGGCGAACAGACAGGCATCGACGCCGCAGCCCTGGCGCACATCGGGCGGCTGCGCGTCCTGCTGATCGCCGTACTCGTCATGGCCCTGCTCGGGGCGTTCTTCCGTGCCCGCCGGACGGTGATCGTCCACCTGCTGGTGGCCCTCCTGACGGGCGGCTCACTGATGGCCGCGCAGCACGAGCGGGACGAGAGCCGTCCCCCGCCCCCTGTATGCGTCCGCCGCAGCGCGGACTGCTGAAGGGGCGCCGGCGGCACCGCGTCACCGAGCCGGGACCGGCTGGGTCAGGTTCACCGGGTTGCCGTCGGGGTCCTCGATGTGGGCGACGCGCTGGCCCCACGGCATGTCGCTGGGGCCAGCGCTGACCGTGCCGCCCAGATCCTCCACCCGGCCCAGCGTCCGGTCGACGTCGTCGACGGCGATGCCGAGCAGGATTCGGGGTGCCGCCCCGGTCTCCACGTCCGGCTTGGCCACCAGCCCGAGGTCGGTGTCGCCGATGCGCAAGCCGAGGTAGAAGACCGGTCCCTCCTCCGGCACTCGGAAGATCTCCTCAGCGCCGAGCAACTCCTGGTAAAAGGCGAGCAGGACATCGTGGCGGGCGGTCAGAATCACCGGCTGGATGGTGGACATGGCACTCCTGTCGAGGACGGTGGTGTGCCGGGTGGACCGTCCGGGGCCGGTGAACTCATCGGTGGGGGCGCGTTCCGGCCGCCCGCGCGTCGACCGGCGGTGCCCCGGGGCCTTGCGCTCCGCGAGCCTCAGTCACGTACTTACGGGATGCCGTGCACCGTACACGTATTCACGGGATGGGCATGCCCCGTGCTCTCGCGATGATCGTTGCGTCGGCAACGAGAGAGCGCTATCACGCCCTCGCCAGCGAGGGAAGGAAGAAGTTCGGTGACTCAACAATCAAGCTCTGTACCAGGTCTCGCGCCGGTCATTCCGGCGCCCGGGGCGCGCGTCGCGCGCAAGGCCGGTCTGATCGCCGGAATCATCCTTGTCTCGCTCAACCTGCGTCCCGCCATCACCAGTCTGGGGCCGCTGCTCCCGCAGATCGAGGAGGATCTGCGGCTGTCCGGTACCGGGGCGGGGCTGCTGACCATGCTGCCGGTGCTGTGCCTCGGGGTGTTCGCGGGGCTGGGGCCGGCGCTGCGGCACCGGTTCGGCGAGGACCGGGTGCTGCTGGGGTGTCTGCCGGTGCTGCTGGCGGGCATCCTGGTGCGGCTGCTGGAGCCCACGGCGCTGCTGTACGCCGGGACCGTGGTGATCGGCGGTGCCATCGCCGTGGCCAACGTGGTGCTGCCCAGTCTGATCAAGCGTGAGTTCCCGGACCGCGTACCGCTCATGATGGCCACGTACACCATGGCCCTCACCTTCGGCGGTGCCGCCGCGGCCGGTGCGGTGATCCCGCTGGAGGACGTCGTCGGCACGGACTGGCGGGGGTCGCTGGGGCTGCTCGCCGTGCCCGTGGTGGTGGGGATCGTCGCCTGGTTGCCGTTCGGGATGCGGCGGGTCGCCGGCAGCGAGGGCCGCCGGGCCTCCGTCGGGCCGCTGCTGCGCGACCGGCTCGCCTGGCTCGTCACCGCCTTCGTCGGGCTGGAGGCCCTGCTCGCCTATGTGATCTTCGGGTGGCTGCCCGCCATCTGCGTCGATCGCGGACTGAGCGAGGAGGCCGCCGGATACATGATGTCGGCGATCACCTTCCTCCAGGCCGCCGGGTCCATGATCGTGCCGTTCTTCGTCGACCGGGGCGGGCGCGGGCAGCGCGGCTTCTGTGTGGTCGTGGCGCTCGGCACCGCGGTCGGGCTGATCGGTGTGGTCGTCGCGCCCATGTGGACGATCTGGCTGTGGGCGCTGGTCCTCGGCATCATCGGCGGCGCCGCGTTCAGCCTCGCGCTGACCCTCATCGGGCTGCGCGCCGGTGACGGCGACAGCGCCGCCGGGCTGTCCAGCATGTCGCAGGGCGTCGGCTACGCGCTCGCCGCCGCCGGGCCGTTCGGCGTCGGCGCGCTGCACGACCTGTCCGGCGGCTGGGGCGTGCCCCTGGCCGTGCTGGTGGGGCTGTGTGTCCTGATGGCCGTCATCGGGCTCGGCGCGGGGCGCGACGCGACCCTCTCCCTCAAGCGCTGATCCCCGCGGGGTGCGGGAGCGCCGGCCGTATCCGCCTTCGCTCCCCGTCCCCCTGCCCCTTGTCCCCCTGCCCCTTGTCCCTCGTCGCCTGCCGCTCGTCGCCTGTCCCTCGTCCCCTGGCCCCTTACTCCCGTCTTCACCTTTCACCTTCACCTTTCACCTTCACCTTTCGTCTTCGCCTTACGGCTGCACGTCTTCACACCCCTGAGAACCGTTCCGGCCGCGCAGCACGCCCGCCCGACCCGGCGACGCCGTGCCGCCCGGCACCCGCTTGGTGACCATCCGATGGGAAAGAGAAGATGACATCTGCAGTTTCGTCCGACGTGGGCGTGACCGGCCCGGCCGATCCCGTGGCCGTCGTCCACCGGCACCTGATCCGGGACGTCCCACCCGGCGCCCCCTCCGAACGGCCGGTGCCCGTGGTGGCCCGGCAGCGGGGGGCCCGGATCGAGACCCGGGACGGCAGGGTGGTGCTGGACGCCGCGAGCGGCGGGTTCGGCGGTGCTCACCCGCGGGTGCGGGCCGCCATCGCCGAGCAGGCCCGCCGGGTCGCGCTCTCCAGCCGCATCCTGGTCAGCCGTCCGCTGGCCGGGGCGGTGGCGGCGCTCGCGGAGTTCTGCCCGGGGCCGCTGTCCGTGTCGTACCTGTGCAACAGCGGTGACGAGGCGCTGGACTCGGCGTTCAAGCTGGCCAAGGGCACCCACCCGGACCGTCCGTACGCGCTCGGCATCCGCGGCGAGGACTACGGCGCGCTCAGCCACGGGCGTGCCCTGGGCCGGGGGAGTGCCGTGCTGCCGGGGGCGCCGCTGCGGCCCCGTACGGTCCCCGCGGACGCGCCGGAGGAACTGCTGGAGCGGGTCGACGAGTCGGTGGCGGCGGTGGTGATCGCCCCGGCGACGCCCGGGCGGCCGTTGCGCCGGCTGTCCCACGACTGGTGGGTGGCGCTGCGGGAGCGCTGCCACCGCACCGGCGCGCTGCTCGTCCTCGACGAGCGCCGCACCGCCCCGGCGCGGCTCGGCCGCCCACTCGGCACCGGTGCGCTCGGCATCTTCCCGGACGTCCTCGTGATGGGCGAGACGCTGGGCGCCGACGCGGTGCCCGTGGGCGTCTCGGTGATGACCCGGGCCGCCTACGACCGGGTCTACGGCCGCCGCAACCCCAGCCTGCACGGCTCCACGTTCGGCGCGAACCCGCTCTCCGCGACGGCCGTGAGCGCCGTACTCGACGCCGTGAACAGTGACGATCTCGCCGCCCGGCAGCGGGAGTTCGAGCAGGCCGCGCTCCGGCTGCGCGAGCAGCTGTCCGGCGCCGTCGAACTGCACGCGGACGGCTCCCTGCTGTGGGTGCGCACCCCGGACCCGGCCGCCGCCCGCACGCTCGCCGCCGAACTGGCCGCCCGGGACGTCCTGGTCCGCGAGCCGGCCGGTGAACTGGTCACCCTCACGCCGCCGTTGACCGCCGACCGGGAGGACACCGACCAGATCCTCCAGCGGCTCGCCGAGGCGCTGAAGGCGCTCGACACCGAGGAGGCCGGACGATGAGCACCGCGACCGCGGTGACGGCCATGGACCGCCAGCAGGTCCTCACCACCCTGGGCCGCCACTGGAACCCCACCGCCGCGCTGATGCTGGCCGCCGCCGGGCGGCAGCTGGAGTCGCACGCCCGCGGCACCGAGGTGTTCGCCGAGGACGGCTCCCGCGCCCTGGACTTCGCCGGGAGCTACGGCGTCTTCCTCGTCGGCCACCAGAACGACGCGGTGCGTACGGCCGTCCTGGACGCCCTGGACACCGCGCCTGCCCTGGTGCCGGGCACCGTCCACCCCGCGACCGCCGACCTGTTCGGCCTGCTCACCGAGATCCTGCCCGCCGGGCTCACCGAGTTCTCGCTGGGCTGCTCCGGCGCGGAGATCTCCGAGATCGCCCTGCGGGCCGCCTATCTGGCCCAGCCCGGCCGGCGCAAGATCGTCATCGTGGAGGGCGGCTACCACGGCAAGACCCTCGGCGCCCTCACCGTGCTCGGCCAGCACGAGCACCGCGACGACTTCACGCCCGCCGGCGAGGACCTGGTCGTCGTCCCGCCGGGCGACGCACGGGCCGTACGGGAGGCCCTGCGGGGGCGTGACGTTGCCGCCGTCTACGTCGAACCGGTGCTCGGCGGGGCGTATCTGCGGGTGCCGCCCGCCGATTTCCTGCCCGAGGTGGCGCGGGCCTGCCGGGAGACCGGCACCCTGCTCGTCGCCGACGAGATCCAGACCGGGTTCGGGCGGACCGGGAAGATGTTCGCCGTCGGGCACTCCGGCGTCGAGCCCGACATCATGCTGCTGTCCAAGGCGCTGACCGGCGGGTTCGTGCCCGTCGCGGTGGTCGCCATGACCGAGGAGGTGCTGGCGCGGGCCCGCCGGTCCCCGCAGTGGTACCCCGGTGTCCTGGACGGTACGGCCGTCTCCGCGCTGTCCATGGCCGCCGCCGCGGCCACCATCCGCGAGGTGCGGGACAGGAACCTGCCCGAGCGGGCCGAGACCGTCGGCCGGGCGCTGCGCGAAGGGCTCAAGCGGGCGGTGCGCAGGCATCCGCGCCACCTCGTCGACGCCCCCGGCATCGGGCTGATGACCGGGCTGCGCACCCGCAACCCGTCCGTCGAGAACCTGATCTCGATGCAGATGGCCGCCCGCGGCATCCACCTCGGGCACTCCCTGAACGAGCAGATGGACCAGCCCGTCCTGCGCTTCTACCCGCCGCTGACGGTGTCGGAGGCCGACATCGAACGCGTCCTGACCGCGCTCGACGAGTCGCTGACGTGGCTGGACCGGCGGCCGGCCTGGCTGATGCGCCGGATCACCTGGCTGCTGCGCCGCCAGTACCGGCTGCCGCCGCCGCTGGTGCTGAAGCTGATGCACTCCGACCTCGAAGTGAACTGGTGACCGGGCCGACAGAGGGGTTTCGACATGGAGATAGCCATCGCGGAGTCCGGCACGTCCGAGTGGTACGAGGCTCGGACGTTCGCCCAGAACAGCTATCGGAAGGTGTACGGGGCGACGACCGAGCCGAGACCGGACCGCTTCGTGACGGTCCGGGAGAGTGCCGGCGCACCGATCGTGGCCTGCGCGGGTCTGACCGGGCCGCGCCCCGGCGGGTTCTTCTCGGAGAACTACCTCGGGGACGCGGTGGAGCGTGTCCTGGCGTCGGTGGTGGAGGCCGCCCCCGAGCGCGACGAGGTCGTCGAGGTGGGTCCGCTCGCGGGTTCCGGCGGGGCCGGGGGTGAGCTGATCCGGCTGCTGCCGATCATCGCCTGGTGTCAGGGGAAACGATTCATCCTGGCCACGGTCACCGACAAGGTGGAGCGGTCCATGGCCGGCGCGGGCGTGCCGTTCCTGCCGCTGCGGCAGGCCACCACCGACTGGATGGACGACGCCGAGCGGGCCTCCTGGGGCACCTACTACGACCGGTCGCCCACCACCGGCGTGGTGCCGCTCGACAGCATCGGACACCTGATCAACAGCCTGACCGGCCGCTACAACTTCGTCGAACTCGCCGTGCGGACCCTCGTCGGCACGGCCCGGGAGGTGTCCGGTGCGCACGCTTGAGAAGAGCCTGACGTCCCTGGCCGAGGACGACCGCCCGCTGGTCGACGTCCTCGCCCCCGACGGATCGGTGGCCCGCTCCTACTCCTACCGCCGGATCGTCGGCGCCGCCGCGGCCCTCGCCGCCGACCTGCGCGCCCACCCCGTGCGCGAGCGCGAGGCCCGCCCGGCCGGCGATCCCACCGACCCCGCGCAGCTCCAGGTGGGCGTGGTCACCGCCAACGGGCCCGAGTTCCTCGTCGCGGACTTCGCGATCCTCGGCGCGGGCGGCGCCGAGGTGGTGGTGCCGCTGGCGTTCACCGCCGAACAGGCCGCCTCCCTGCTCGCGGACATCGATGTCTGCCTCGCCGACGCGGCGGGCGCGGCACGGCTCGAGGAATGGGGCCTGGCGCGGGTCCTGCCCCCCGACGCGCGGCTGCGGGTGCTCGACATCGACCGGGAGCCGGACGGCACGGACCCGCTCTTCCCGGATGCGCCGTCCCCCGACGCCGGCGAACGCCTCTGCAAGATCATCCACACCTCCGGCACCACCTCGCGCCCCAAGGGCGTGTGCATCCGCGAGGCCGCCCTCGACGAGCTGATCGGCTCCCTGCGCACGGCGATGCCGGACGGCGCCTACCGCCGCTATCTCTCCCTGGTCCCGATGAGCCTGCTCATCGAACAGGTCACCGCCGTCTACCTGGTGGTGTGCGACGGCGGCACGGTCGTCCTGCTGCCGCCCGAGGTCCCGCTCGTCGGCACCTCCTCGTTCGCCCCGCGCGCCGTGCTGCCGCACCTCCGCGCCGCGCGGCCCACCGCCCTCGTCGTCACCCCCGCGCTCGCCGAGGCGATGCTGACCGCGGCGGACGCGGCCCACGCCGACGGCCGCGACCCGGTCGCCGCGCTGTTCGGGCGGGGCGAGGCGCCGCTGGTGTGCTGCGGCGGCGCGCCCGTCGACGCCGACACCCTGCGCCGTCTCGACGCCCACGGGATCCCCGTCCACGAGGGCTACGGGCTGAGCGAGAACAGCTCCGTGGTCAGCTGGAACACACCCGGCGCCCGCCGGTACGGCAGCGTCGGCCGCCCGCTCGCCCACGTCCGGGTGCGCACCGCGCCCGACGGCGAACTGCTGGTGAAGAGCACCTCGTTGTTCGCGGGCTACAAGGGCGGTGACGACCCGTCCGGGTGCGAGGTCGACGAGGACGGCTGGCTGCACACCGGAGACCTCGCCGACATCGAGGACGACGGCTACATCTGGATCAAGGGCCGCAAGAAGAGCGTCATCATCACCGCCGCGGGCCGCAACGTGGCACCCGAGTGGGTCGAGGCCCAGTACCGCTCCCACCCCGCCGTCCTGGCCGTCGCGGTCGTCGGCGACGGACTGCCCGCCCTGCACGGGCTGTTCCTCGTCGACCCGCGCGCCTCCCTGGACACCGTACGCGCCGAACTCGACGCGCTGGGCCGCGAACGGCTCTCCGACGTCGAACGCGTCGAGGTCGCCCACCTCGTCCCCGCGGACGAGTCCCTGCACGCCGAGTTCTTCACCGTCACCGGGCGGCCCCGCCGCTCCGCCGTCCTCTCGGCGGTCACGGCGGGCCGCTTCGGCTGACGCCCCCGCCGCGCCGCTCCCGGCGACCGGCGCGGCAGCGCACATCTGGCAACTTCCCCTGTCATGGCACATTTCTGACTGACCATCAGAGGAGAAACCATGATCGACCACGCGCGTGTGACCTCCTACGGCTCCGGCACCGGACTGCTCCTGACGCCGGCCGAGCCCGGCACCACCCTCGCCGGCCTGCCGCGCGAGCAGGTGATCGGGGCGCTGCGGGAGGCGGGCTTCCTGCTGCTGCGGGGATTCGAGCCGGAT
Organism: Streptomyces sp. NPDC052687; assembly: GCF_040678395.1. Taxonomy (NCBI): domain Bacteria; kingdom Bacillati; phylum Actinomycetota; class Actinomycetes; order Kitasatosporales; family Streptomycetaceae; genus Streptomyces; species Streptomyces sp. NPDC052687. Next base: position 44,434 of record NZ_JBFATR010000051.1, read on the forward strand.
CTGGAGCAGTTCTCGGCGTTCGTCGGAGCGCACTCGGAGCGGGTCACGCTGGACCCGGCGCGGACCTTCCACGGCGGCTCCACGGCGCAGAAGGTGGACGCCGGGTACGACGCGGTCGGGCTGCACCTGGAGAACGGCAACAGCCCGTTCGCGCCCACCCTCACCTGGTTCTTCTGCGAGAAGGCCGCCTCGTCCGGCTCGCAGACGACGGTGTGCGACGGCTACCGGGTGTGGGACGCGCTGAGCGACGAGGCCCGCGCCATGTTCCGGGAGCAGGAGATCGTCTACAGCCGCCGGGTGGAGGAGGCCAAGTGGAAGGCGTTCACCGCGTTCCACCTCGGCAGCTCCGACGCGGCGTCGGTCACCGTGGACCAGCTGCGCGAGCTGGCCGGCGGACCCGGTGAGACCGTCATCGACCTGCTCGACGACGGCTCGATCCACTACGCCTACCGGGTCCCCGCCGCGCACGGCACCCTCTTCGGCGAGCGCCTGGCCTTCGCCAACAGCATCCTCGGCCCCTCGAACCACTACGAGAAGCCGCGCATCACCTTCGCCGACGGCCAGGACATCCCCGTCCACATCATGAAGGAGGTGGAGACCGTCACCGAGGAACTGACCGAGGAACTCGACTGGGCCGACGGCGACGTCGCGCTGATCGACAACACCCGGGTCATGCACGGCCGCCGCGCCATCACCGACCCCGAGCGCACCATCTACAACGCGCAGAGCGACCTGGACCGCGTCCTGCTGGCCGCCTGACGCCCCACGGCCACGTCGGCCGTTCCGCGGAGTGCCGCCGGGACCCTCGTCCCGGCGGCACCTTCGCGTGGGCGGTCAGTCCCACAGGGGCAGCCTGCCCGGCTCGGGCAGCGAGTCCAGCAGCTCCCCGTCCCGCTCGCCGCCCACCACCCGCACGACCGGGTCCTCCCGGCGGTACGGCCGCCAGTCGGCCGCCGGGATCCCGGAGCGCACGAACTCGCCCCACAGGCTCCGCACCCGCACCCGCAGCGCGGCCATCTCCTCCTGGTCCGCGTCGGCGAAGATCGGGGCGCGGCGGGCCTCCGCGCGGCCCAGCAGGAACGGGATCTCCACGCAGTGGCAGGCGCGCAGGGCCGCGTTGCCGCCCGGTACCCGCCAGTCGAACCGGAACAGCCGCACGGCCGCGCCCCACTCCTGCGCGAGGCCGGCGAACCGCTGCGTGGGCGTGGTGAAGAACGCGTCCGTCTTCAGCTCCTCGAACGCGACCGGCGGCGTCACACCCGTGGAGTAGTGCCGCAGCGCCTCCTCGGCGCGGGCGCCGAACACCGCGGCGAACTCCGCCGCGACCTCCTCCCGCGTCATCCGCGCCGTCGCCGGGTCCTTGCCGTACCACAGGGCGCACTCGTGCCGCGTGACGCCCATGAGGAGGTCCAGCCCGTCCCCGGGCGGCGAGTCGCGCAGCGCGCGCGGCAGATCGGCCGGGACGACGGTGCCGTCGGCGACGAGCTGGAACGGCGGCCGTACGTCACCGCGCGGCCGGGGCCGGGTGAGCACGTGCCGCTGGGCCCGGAGCAGCCGTTCGGCGGACACCGACCGCGGGTCCTCGCCGTCCAGCGCGGCCAGGAAGGCGTCCGCGGTGCGCGCAGCCTCCTCGCGGGTCAGCGGTTCCATGCCCAGGGGCGCGCTGTGCAGCGCCGCGCGGCGGAACAGCGGGCGCACCTGCGGCAGCGCCAGGAGCGCCGCGAGGGACTGGCCGCCGGCCGACTGGCCGATCACGGTGATCCGGCCGGGGTCGCCGCCGAAGGCGTGGATCTCCCGTTTCACCCAGCTCAGCGCCGCGATCTGGTCGAGGAGCCCGGCGTTGGTGACATGGGTGGTCCCCGGCGCCGTACGGAACGACAGGGAGGTGCCCGTGCCCTCCACGGTGGCGGGCCCTGCCCACGACGGGGCGAGGAAACCCAGCGCGCCGAGGCGGTAGTTGACCAGGACGACGACGATGCCCTCCTGCGCCGCCAGCTCCGCGCCGTCGTAGCGGGGCAGGTCCGCCCCGCCGGTCAGGAAGCTGCCGCCGGGCAGCCACACCAGGACGGGGCGGCGGCCGGCCCCGTTCACCGGAGCCCAGACGTTCACCGTCAGACAGGCCTCCGTCTGCGGCGGGTCGACCGGGTCGCCCATCAACGCCGCGAACGGCGACGGCAGTTGCGGCGGCACCGTGCCCACCGCGCCGTCCGCGCGCAGCGGTTCGCGCCAGCCGGGGTGGGGGCGCGGCGGGCCGAAGCGGTCCGGTCCGACGGGCGGGGCCGCGTACGGCACTCCCCGGTACGCCGCCACGCTGTGGCCGGGCCCCTCCAGCCGGCCGACGACGGGACCGTCCGACACCTCGGTCCGGACCGTCCCGGTCCGGGTGGCCGCAGGGGCGGCGTCAGCAGCGCGCATGGTTCCTCTGTCTCCCTGTCGCTGTCGGTTGGGTGGTGTCACTTCGAGGTGGGCGCCGGGACCTGCGCGGAGGGACTGTGCGCCAGCACGTACCGGGCCAGCTCCACCCGCCGCGACACGCCCAACTTCGCGAAGGCGCGGCGCAGATGGGAGTCCACCGTGTGCGCGGACACCGCCAGCCGCTGGGCGGTCTCCCGGTTGGTCAGCCCTTCGGCGACCAGCCGGACGACCCGCACCTCGGACGGGGTCAGGCTGTTCCAGTCGCCCGCCGTGCCGTCCGCCGGCCGCGGCGCGGTCCGCGCCGCGGAACCGGGCCCCGGCCGGCGGCCCGCGGGCACGTCCCGCACGCTTCCCGGTGCCGCCGGGCCGACACCGGGCCCGCGAGCCGCCAGGCCGCCACCCGGTCC
>NZ_JBFATR010000052.1:0-47228 GCF_040678395.1 Streptomyces sp. NPDC052687
CACCACCTGGCTCACCCAAGCCGGCTACACCACCATCACCCACCACCCCACCCACACCCCCACCACCCTCATCCTCGCCCAATAAACACACACCGCCACCGACCTCGGCAGCGCATAAAAAAGGGGCCTCCGCCATTCCGAGGAAAGGCGCAAGCCCGTCTGGTATGCCCATCACCGAACTGGATTCCCCCGAAGCCCTCCCCCGCGCCCTCATCCTCAAGGGATCGTTCCACCCGCCGCGCCCAGCCGTCGGAGAAGTCGGCCAGGGCGCGGCGTTGCTGTTTCCGGGTGGCGAAGTGGCCGGCGGCTGTACGGCCTTCAGGCAGTGAGGAGTGAGTCGTCCGTGGGGCGGGCGCCGGGCAGCCGGTAGCGCGCGGCGACGAGGGCGGAGTCGATGTCGCGGGTACCGGTGGCCACACACAGGGTGTAGGTGACGTCCTCCAGACGCCGACGCGCCTCCGGGCTGCCGTTCTCGGCGTGCAGCGCGCGCAGCGTCTCGTACTGCTCGATCAGGTTCTCCAGCACGGCCGGGTGTGCCATCAGCATCGGGGAGTCTCCCTTGTCACTGCCATTTACACGAGTCGTTCAGGCGATCATGTGCCCCGAGTCCGGGCACCTATCCCTGCTTCCTCCGGGTTGGCCAGCCGGGACTCGAGGCTGGAAGCGGAGTCAGTCGTCGGGCTGTGCCCGGCCGCTCTGCCGCTCTGCTGCTCTGCCGTCGCGGCTCCCCAAGAGGGCCGTTTCCTCGCACACATAATCCTTCGTCTGCCGCATCGCTGCCCTCCTATGATCTTCCGGACAGCCACTGGTACGAGCACTACACCGATGCCAAGCCGGTGGTGTTCGGCCATCACGTCACCGGCCGGGAACCGATGATCCGCGACGGCAGGATTTTCGGTCTCGACACCGGTGTCCATTCGGTGAAGGCGCGAGCGGACCACTGGTCGGCGATGAAGCGCCAGTGGCAGTTGCCCGTCCTGAAGACCAGGCCCTGGCACGACGCCACCTGGCCGGAGCTGGCCCATGCGGTGGAGCGGTACTCCTCGATGTCTGACCCAGCGGCGCGCCGCTGGCTGCAGGAGGTCCAGGAGTGGGCCGGGGGGCTGCGGGCGACGATCCCCACCCTGGTCGCCACAGCCCGCCGACTCGCCGACGAACTCTCCGCAGACGCGATGCGCGGGCATCCTGTTGCGAAGGTTCTTTTCCAAGCCCGTGACGGACGCCTCGACCGGACCGGTCTGGCCAGGCAGTGCCCGACACCGGGCAGGACAATCGAACTGGCAGCCGCACTGGGGCTGACGCTCGAGAAGCTGCCCGACTGAACTTCAGCCAGAAGGATGGCCCTCACCGGCCGCGGGGGCGGAGTCGTCAGGGCGTGGTGCGGCCGGCGATGTCTGCGCCGGGGTCGTCGGCCAGCGCGATCAGAACGGTGACACGTTTGCCGACCGGTTCCCGGCGTACCTCGTACGCCTGGCTGACCGCGAGGGTGATCTCCAGTCCGTGGCGGCCGATGCGCTGCGGGTCGGTGGCGGCGATGTCCGGCAGCACCGGGTCGCTGTCCCACACGGACACCCGTACCGCGCCCTGGATGATCTGCAGGTCGAGCATGAGGGGGCCGGGCGCGTACTTCACCGCGTTGGTGACCAGCTCGCTGACCACCAGCTGGGTCATGCCCATCGCCCGCTCGGACACCGGCAGGCCGTGCACGGCCTGCACCTCGGCGAGGAAGCCGGTGGCGAGATGCCGGGCGGCCCCGATGCACGAAGGGTCGCCGTCATAGGCAGCCGACACCGACAGCACGTCCTGTGTTTTCCGTCCTTCGTCCCCCGCGGCCTGCTCCATGCGCCCGCCCTGTCTCACGTGATCGTCACACGAACTCCACCGTGTGTCCCGAAAGCATCGCACGGTCCCTTCCCGGCTGCCCCGGTCCAGGTGATTTCAGCCCGAGCCGACCCGGTTGACATCAGGGGGCGGCATGCGCTTGCGTGGAGCAGCGGCCTCGCAGCAGTGAAGGTGGCACCGACGACCCCGACGGAGACGCCCATGAGCGAGGTCCGCCTGTCCGTCTCCCAGCGCACCACCGCCGACGGCGTGCACGTCGTCGCCCTGGCCGGGGCCATCGACCACACCACGGCCGGTGTCTTCCATGAGGCCCTGACCCTGCCGCCCGACTCCGCCCCCCACGCGGTCATCGACTTCCACCGCGTCACCTTCATGGACTCCAGCGGCATCAACGTCCTCGTCGCCGCCAACAACACCGCCCGCGCCCGCGGCGGATCACTGCGCCTGGCCGCCGCCCCCAGGCGCGTCCTCGATCTGCTGCACATCGTCGGCCTCGACACGCTCCTCCCCCTCCATCCCACCCTCGAAGACGCCCTGGCACCCCCTTCCACCGTCTGAGCCCACACCTCACCCGCCGGGCTCGCCCCTGCCCACCGCTCGGCGCTACGCGCGACCGAAGGCTCCTGGGCACGGCGCACATAGTCGGCCGGCGAAAAGTGACGGGGGCGACGCGTGCGACGGGTCGCCCTCTGCGACAGCCGGCATCCGTCGCCCGAGCGCCTCCGCCGGCAGTGCCCGTTTTGCCATCGTATGGGGTGGCTCATCCGGGGCATTCGGACAGCGGAACATACGGCTCCTCCCCGGGGAGGGACGACCATGCTGGCGATCATCTCCGCGATTCTTTTCCTCATCGCTTTCATCCTCGGCGCAGCGGACATCGAGACCGTCGACCTCCTCAGCGCCACCAACCTCATGCTGCTGGGCCTCACCTTGCTGGCCCTTCACGTCGCGGGACTGGGCTCGGGGAGGTCGACCTTCGGCCGCAGGCGCTGACCAGGCGGTACTGACCAGGCGGCGCGCCCCGTCCGACCGCGGACGCCGCACCCTCACCGGGACCGCCCGCCGACACGACCTGACCGCTCCGCGCGGGCGCGGTCTGGCTGAGGTCTGCCTTCGACCGCCCCGCCCAGGTGATCCGCGCGCCGTAGTACCTGCCGCTCCTCCGCCTTCTTCCGCCGCCTCGCCGCCTCGCCGCCTCGCCGCTGGAGATCATCGCCGGCGTGCCGGAATGCCGCCTTTGCAAGGGCTTGATGGCGGTCGGTGCCCCATCTGTGCGACGTTGGACGGACAACCAGCCTGGTTCGGTAGGAGGCCCCGCGCCGCCCCGAAGGTCACCTCGAGTGGCCGGGACGCGGTACGGGTTGTCTTGCTCGACTGTGCGTGGCCCCACGTCACGCGCTTGATATCCCCAGCCGAGGGGGTGTCGATGGGCTCGACCCACGGAAACGAGGGGCGAACCATGAACGACCTCACCGTCACCACGCACCAGCACGCCGACCGCACCGTCATCGCCGTGGCCGGGGAGATGGATCTCGCCTCGTGCCACACTCTCGAAGAGGCGACCCTGATCATTCCCCTCGACGGCAAGACCCTGCACGTAGAGATGTCCGGGGTGTCCTTCATGGACTCCACCGGCCTGAACCTGCTGCTCAAGCTGCGCCGCCGCCTCATGGCCGAAGGCGGCCGGCTCCTCGTCACCGGCCTTCGGGATCAGCCCGCCAGCGTGCTGCGTGTGACCGAGGCCGACACGCTGCTGACTCCCGACGTCGCCCACGCCTGACAGCCCGCACGCCGCCGCCTGCTCGGCGACCCGACCCAACCCGACCCGATCCCATCCAATCCGATCCGACGGCGGCTCTCCTCCCCCCGGCCGGCACCGCCTCCGTGCGGGGTGGGCTACCAGGAGCCCGAACCGATGGCACTGCAACCGGGTCAAGCGGGTGGTCGCATATACGTCTCCGTTGCCGTACACGAGACGCTCCCGTTGGGACGAGACGCTCCCGTTGGGACCGTGGAGCCGTCGGCTCGGCTGGGGCATGGTGAGGGAGAGGGGGCGGCAAGGCGGTGTCCGCTATCGGATGGTCGCCACGGTCGCCACTGTCGGAGCGCTGTCGCGTCTGGACCGGGCCGTCGGACGCCTGATCACGCGGACCCTGAGCCGGCTGATGGTCGCCTGGTTCTTCCACGACACCCTGGTGGACCAGCCGGTCTGGCACCACAAGCGTTACCAGCCGCACCCCGCGCTCAACCAGGCCGACGGCCCCATCGGTCTCTCCCGGCACTGGGCCCGGCAGTTCTGCACGGCAGCGGGCCACGGTGACACGGACGTCGCCGACACCCCTGCTCAGCTCATGATTGCGGCCGGCCCTGAGCAGGTTCCTGGGCGGGTCGTTGCCTGGGACGCGTCGTCGGAGGAGACGACCTCACGGTGGCTCCGGGTGCGTCCGGGGCCCTGGTCGACCGCCGCCGGCCGCGATCAGGTGGAACCGTGGCTTCGCTCAGGCCGCGATCATGTGGTTCCGTGCGGTCGGGCGGTGCCCGGAGTCGGCGGGCCGCAGGACGCGGGTGGCGAGCCGGAGGCGGGTGGCGGCGGCCGCGCACCGGAAGGCGTGGAACCGGTGCAGGACGGCTTCGCGCTGCGCGGCGGACCCGACCGGGCCGTCGAGTACGAGGTCCATACGGTGCCGCTCCTCGGGCGAGCCGTCCGGTGCGAGGTGGGTGACCCGGAAGGAGCACAGGAGACCGCGAGCGGGCAGGCGCAGCAGGCGGCACTGGATGCGGCTCTCGGGGTAGTGCACCTCGATCGTGTCCTCCACACAGGACACGCGCAGGGCGGGGGCGACGCGCGGATCGCACATCATGAGTGCGAAGCGCGGGGCCAGTCCGCGGACCAGGGCGGGGCGCGGCCGCGACCGCCCTGCGACGGATTCGTTCATGTGCCTTCCTCCTCGAGGTTCGGTGCCGTTGGGAATCCTGTCGGGGGACGCCGAGGGATGCCGAGGGACGCCGGGGCCAGTCGGCGGGTCGGGTTGTTTCAGGGGGCGGCCGTGCTCCGGAGGGGAGTGTCTGCGCCGGAGACGGCCGGGCGCCGCAGCCGGGCGGCCATGGCCTCGCTCAGGCCGTCGGGTCCCGTATGGACGCCGTTCCAGTGCGCGCAGTGGTCGAGACCGCGTCGCGTACCGTCCTGGTGGACGAGGTCGAGGGTGCGCTTGATGCCCTCCATGACGTGCGCGGGATGCCGGCGCAGGTCGTCGGTCAGTTCCCGGGCCGCCCGGCGCAGGGCCGCCGCGTCCTGGTACAGGTCGTTGACCAGGCCGATGCGCAGTGCCCGGGCCGCGTCGACGGTACGGCCGGTGAACGCCAGCTCCCGCAGGTGTCCCTGGTTGATCAGCAGCGGCAGCCGTTGCAGTCCGCCGAGGTCGGCGACGATGCCCAGTTCGGCCTCCGGCAGGGCGAACCGGGCGGTGCGGGTGGCGTAGCGGATGTCGCAGGCGGCGGCCAGTTCGAGGGCGGCCCCGGTGCACTCGCCCTCGATGAGCGCGACGACGGGTTTGGGGCAGTCGGCGACGGCGCTCACCGCTCGCTGGAGGGAACGCACGTCCTCGTCCATGAAGGCGGGGTTCCCCGAGCGCTGGGCCCTGCGCAGTCGTACGACGTACCACCGTAAGTCCATGCCCACGGAGAACGTGCCACCAGCGCCGGTGAGGGCGATGGCGCGGATGTCGTCGCGTCGGCGGGCGCCTTCCATGAAGGCGTGCAGCTCCTCCCAGAAGGAGCCGCCGAGCGCGTTCCCCGTGCCGCTGCCGGCCACGGTGAGGAGGGCGAGGCCGTCCTCCACCGTGATGTGGAAGGGCGCGTCGCTCATCGCGCGTGCGCCGCGACGGCGGGAGCGGGGGCGGGGGCGGAAGCGGAGTCGGAGGCCGTAGCAGAGGCGGAGTCGGAGGCGGAAGCGGAGGCGACCGGGGCCGGTACGGCGGGGGTCATGCGGTACAGCACCTCCGGAGGATGGGCCTCGTGTCCCTCGTCGCCGGCGAAGTCCTCCGCGGTGAAGAGGACTTCGGTGTGGATGTCGAGGCCGCGTTCGTGGGCGAACCTGCGCAGCATGAGGGCGACGGCGCGGTTGCCGGGGTTGACCGTGGTCTCCACGCAGGTGGCCCCCAGGCCGGCGGCCCGGTCGGCCAGCTCGTGCATCATCCGCGTGGCCAGGCCCGGGGCGCGGTGAGCGGGATCGACAGCCGACTGCCAGGCCATCAGGGTGTCGGGGCGCGACGGGCGGATGTAGGCGGTGACGAAGCCGATGACCTGGCCGTCGTCCGTCTCGGCGACCACGGACGTCGCGGCGAAGTCACGGAACCAGAGGTGGTAGTAGTACAGGCTGTTCGTGTCGAGGATGTCGGAGTCGCGCACCAGTCGCCAGACCGCCGGAGCGTCCGCGGGACGCGGGGTTCGCAGGGTGGCGTGGGGCGTGCGGGGGTCGTTCATGCGGGCCTTTCGGTTGTTCGGCCGTCCGGTCGTTTCGGTTGTTCCGAGGGGCCTCAAGGGACCTCAAGGGGCCTCCTGAAGAATGAGGGAAGCGTCGAACCGGCTTCGATGGATTTCTCGGCACGGTTTTCTCGGCCACGTGACACATGCCGCTTTCCGCGGGGAAGGCGCCTGTTTCTTTTCCGGCGCTTTGCCGCTGCTTTGAAAAAGGCACGACCGGTGACGATGGAACAACCGCGTGAACCTGCCACGGAAGGGCCGTGCGCAATCTGCTCCGGCGCGATGGGTGGGGGGCGCGCCAGAACCCTCAAAACACTTGCACGACCCCACTAGTCGGCGCAAGGCCACAAGGGGAAGCGTCGGCTTCCTGGCTTGATCTCCGCTCCGGGAAGCACTTTTCGGCTCGTGCCGGCCATGCTTCGCAGCATGGTTCGGTGGCGTGCGGCAGGGGTGATCAAGGTCTTGATCAGTAGGTCCTGGGAATACGGCGTAAATGATCTTCACGTGCCGCCCGCGAAACGGAGACGCCTCGCCTGTATCGCTTTTCAGACACTCCGGAATTGATCCGCATGGAGCGAGGCAGACTGGCTAGTCGTACGTCGCTCACGCAATCTCCCTGCACGATCCCGCCTCGCGGGAACGCCGACGGAACGAGAGCAATATGAAGTGGACTTCGGGGTACCGGACCTCCGACGCCGAGGACGTGCCTTCGGCGTGTCCTTGTCCTTGTCCTCGCCGCACCGCCGCCTCTTGAGTGGTTCGCGGTAATTCCCCCTGCGGACCGGACCGGACCGGACCGGATGAAAACACCGGCTGGTGACCGTCGTCCGGCGTCCCGTTACCCGCACCGGCGGTCCGTACCGCCGCCCACATTCCCTCACCAGAACCCTCACGACGGGTGCCCCTGAGCCGTACCACCCGCTCACCTGGCGCCGGTGTGCGCCCTCGCCCCCCACCTGAGCCTCCCCCTTTCCGCTGCCCTACGCGGAGGAGATCCCACCTGATGACCACGAACGACGTCCTGCGCGCCCTGACGCCCCTGATCAGCGCGCACGCCCAACACCTTCCCGCCACCGCCTCGTCCGCGCTGACCGCCGACACCCGACTGGAGCAGGACCTGCGCATGGACTCGATGGCGATCGTGCACGTCCTGGAGGACATCGAGGACACCTTCGGCTTCGCCATACCCGACGAGCGACTCGCCGGCGTCTACACGGTCGGCGACCTCGTGGACATCGTGCGGGCCACGTCCGAGGCGCCGGAGCGGGTCGCGTGAGCGCGCCTGCGGGGCCTTGCGCGAAGGCCTCCGACCACGACGGCGATCCGCTCGTCGAGGCCATCCGCGGCATCGACACCACGGCACTGGACTGCGTACAGGTGAACGCCGCCGTGCTGGCCGACGCACGACACGGACCGGGCACCCACCTCGCCCTCGGCGGCCGGGCGGCGTTCGCGCCGCGCGCCGGAGCCGGCGGAGCCCTCCCCACCGTCGAGGAGCCTGCCGCCGAGCGGATCGAGCCGATGGGCGACGTCCTCGGCCTGAGCCTGGTCACCGGGCGGCCCGTGTCGGACGGCCGGGCGCTGCTGGACCTGCTGCCCGAGGACGGCAGTCCGCTCTACGTCGTCGGCGACGCGTTCCGCATGCCGTGGCTGCCCTACCACGGCCACCAGCACATGGAACACAGCCTGCTGCTGCGGGCCGTGGACGGGGGCGCCCGCGTCGAGGCGGTGGACGCCTACGACAACGAGACGCCCTACGGCCGGGCCGAGCCGGTGGTGTGCTCGTACGACCGCGCCCAGGCGGCCGCGCTGTTCGACGGCTCGCCCACCCTCCCGGTGCCGGTGCGCGGCGCGCCGCCCGCCCGGTCGCCGGTGTCCGAGATCCTGGCCCGTAACGCCGAGGACGGCCGGCGGCTGCTGGCCGGTGACGCTCCCGAGCGCTATGCGGCTGCCTTCCGCGACCACCCGGACCAGCAGGAGGCGTGCGCGGCCCTGCTGCTGGAGACCTGGCTGCTGAGCCGGTCACGGCGGCTGCACGCGGCCTGGGCCGCTCACCACCTGCCCGGGTCCCCCGTGGCGAGCGCCGCCGCCGAGCGGGCCGCCGCCTGGGAGACCCTGGCCGGCCAGTGCTACCTGGCCGCGCGTCGCGTGCAACGCGGCCGTCCCGTACCTCCGCAGATCCACCCCGCCCTCGCCGAACTGCTGCGCGCGGACGCGGAGTCCGCCGTGCGCGCGGCCACCGAGCATCCAGGAGAGGCCATGCCCCACGAGCCCGCACACGTACGCCAGACGGTGGTGCACACCGTCGCCGACATCCTGAGCGCCAGCCCCGAGGCGGTCGCCGCCACCGAAGACCTGAGCCGCCTCGAGGGCTTCGCCTCCTTCCAGATGGTGGAGACGGTGGAACGTCTGGAGGAGATGTACGGCGTGGAGTTCGCGCCCGAAGACCTCGACGCGGCCGTTCTGCGCAGCGTCGAGGGGCTGGTCGGTCTCGTGCTGCGCACCACCGCGGGAGCGGAGGTGGCGCACGCGTGAACACTCGCTCCCACGCCACCGTGCTGCACGAGCTGCTCGATCTGCCCGGTGCCGGCGCCGACGCCCCGGCGGTCACCTGCGGCGAGGTGACCCTCACCCGCGCCGAGCTGGTCCGGGCCGCCCACCGCTGCGCGGCGGCGCTGCGCGCCCGGGGACTGCGGCGCGGCGACCGGCTGGTGGTGACCAGCGACAGCGGTCCCGTCCTGGTGCCGCTGCTGTTCGGGGCGTCCCGGCTCGGTGTCGTCTTCTCCGTTCTGCACGAGCAGGTCCGCGGTGACGTCCTGCGCCATGTGCTCGCCGACTGTGAGCCTGCCCTCGCGGTCGCCGCGTCGCCCGCCACCCGGGCAGCCGTGCGCGAGGCGGGCGTCGCCGTGGTGGCTCCCGAGGACATCGACGACCTGTCACCGGCCGCCGCCACGGGCCCGGCCGCCGCCGCCACCGGTGACCCCTCGGACACCGACCCCGCCGCCGGCCACGCCTCGGACACCGACCCCACCGCTGGCGACACCTCGGAAAGCGAACCCGCTGCCGATGCCGCCTCGGAGACCGACTCCGCTGCCGGCGCCGCCTCCGGCACCGGCCCCGCTGCCGACGACGGCCCGCTGCCCGTCGACCCGGTGTGCCTCATCTACACGTCGGGCACCACCGCGATGCCCAAGGCCGTGGTCTCCACCCACCAGCAGATGATGTTCGCGGTGCACGCCATCGCCGAGCGGCTCGAGTACCGCGCCGACGACGTCGTCTACTGCCCGCTGCCGCTGTCCTTCGACTACGGCCTCTACCAGGTCTTCCTCGGCGCGCTCGCGGGCAGTCACGTATGGCTCGGATCGGCCACCGAGTCCGGCCCCGCGCTCCTGGCCAACCTGGTGCGCAGCCAGGCGACCGTCCTGCCGGCGGTACCGCCGGTCTCCGCCGCGCTGGTGCGTCTGCTGCGCCGCCGACGCGACGCGCAACGGCCGCCGCTGCGGCTGCTCACCAACACCGGCGCCGCGCTGCCCGCCGACATCCCGCACGCCCTGCGCGAGGAACTGCCCGGACTGAGCGTGCGGTTGATGTTCGGTCTCACCGAGTGCAAGCGGCTCACCATCTCCGAACCGGACGAGGACGTGATCCGCCCCGGCAGCTGCGGGCTGCCGCTGACCGGCACCGAGGTGTTCGTGGTGGACGAGGAGGGGCGGCGGCTCCCGGCCGGCGAGGTCGGCGAGATCACCGTGCGCGGGGCGAACGTGATGGCCGGCTACTGGCGCCGCCCCGAACTCACCGCCACCCGCTTCCCCCGTCGCGACGGGCTCTTCCCCGAACTGCGCACCGGCGACTACGGCTGGACCGACGAGGACGGGCGGCTGTACTTCGCCGGCCGGCGCGACGACATCTACAAGCAGGACGGCTTCCGGGTGAGCGCCATCGAGGTCGAGGCCGCCGCCCGCCGGCTGCCGGACGTGGACACCGCGGCCGTCCTGCCGCCCGACGCCACCCGCCCCGAGGCGGTCCTGGTCGTCACCGGCACGGCCGACCCCGCCACCGTCCTGCCCCGGCTGCGGGAGCACCTGGAGGACTACAAGGTGCCCCGGACCTGCCACGCGGTCGACGCGCTGCCCGTCAACGCCAACGGCAAGACCGCGAAGGCCGTCCTGGCCGGGCGGCTCGCGGAGGCCGGCCGTGACTGACCTCGCACTGGACGGCGGCCCGGTGACCGGCCGTACCTCGGCGCTCCGCCCGTCCGAGGCCCCCGCCGCGCCCGGCACCACGACACCGGCGTACCACTACGACCTGTCCGCGGTGCGCTTCGCCCACGACCGGCTGCGGACCTGGCTGCCGCGGCCGAGCGAGCTGTACTACTCCCTGAAGGCCAACCCGCATCCGGCCGTGGTGTCCGCGCTGTACGCCCTCGGCTGCCGGGCCGAGGTCAGCTCGCCGGGCGAGCTGGACGCCGCCCTGGAGGCCGGGGTGCCGCCCGCCGACATCCTCTACACCGGACCCGGCAAGCGCGACGAGGACCTGGACAAGGCGCTGGGCGCGGGGGTCCGCGACTTCGCCGTGGACTCCGAGTACGGCATCGCCCAGCTGGACGGGGCCGCCGCCCGGCACGGCGCGAACGTCACCTACCTGCTGCGGGTCAACCCCGGCGGCGGCAGCCGCGGAGCCGGACTGCGCATGACCGGGAGCCCGTCGGCGTTCGGCGCCGACGCCGAGGACATCGCCGCTCGGCCCGAGCGGTACACGGGCGGCGAACACGCGCGCATCGCCGGTCTCCACCTCTATCTGGCCACCAACATCGCCGACGAGGAGGCGCTCGCCGACTCCTTCGGCGAGGCGATCGGGGTGGCCCGCGCCCTGTGCGAGGCACTGCCGGTACCGCTGCGCACCGTCGACCTCGGTGGCGGTTTCGCCGCCCCCTACGCGCGCGCCGGGGACCTGCCCGCCTACCCGGGGCTCGCCGAGCGCCTGACGCGCGAGCTGGACGCGGCCCTGCCCGGCTGGCGGCGGAACGCGCCCACGGTGGCCTTCGAGTCGGGCCGCTACCTCACGGCCACCTGCGGGCGGCTGCTGACCCGCGTGCTGGACGTGAAGACCTCCCACGGCCAGCGGGTCGTGGTGCTGGACGCGGGCATCAACCACCTCGGCGGCATGGCCGGACTGCGCCGGGTGCCACCGCTGCACCCCGATGTGGTCCGGCCGGACGACACCCCGGCACCCGACGCCGGCACCGCCACCGACAGCACCACCGCCAGCACCAGCACCAACGACCCGACCCCGCATCCGGCCCCGGGCCCGCATCCGGACCCGGCCCCGGACCCGGCGGACCCCACCGCGTCCCCCGGCCCCGCCATGATCTGCGGCCCGCTGTGCACCCCGCTCGACACCTGGGCGCGCTCACACCCGCTGCCCGCCGTCGTCCCCGGCGACCTGCTGGCCGTACCCAACACCGGCGCGTACGGCCTGCACGCCAGCCTCGCGCTCTTCCTGGGCCACCCGGCCCCGCTGGAGGTCGTCACCGACGACGGCGTCGTGCTGCGCAGCGACCGGCTGGCCTTCGTCCGCCGCGACGGCTGACCGGCGACCGCCTCCCGGCGCCCGTACGAGGACCGCACCCCTCCCCCACGCACCCACTCACTCACCCTCAGGAGACCCACCATGGACCAGGCTTTCGTCGACACTCTCCGTCCCCACCTGCGCTACCTCACTCCCGAGCAGGAGCTGCGCCCCGAGGACCGGCTGCGCGACCTGGGGCTCAACTCCATGCAGGCCATCGATCTCGTCTTCGACCTGGAGGACAACTGCGGGGTGACCCTCCCCGACGACCAGCTCACCGACGCCAACTTCGAGACTGCCGGCAGTCTGTGGGCCGCCGTGGAGAGCGCCCGCTCCGCCTCCTTGCAGGACGCCCGGTGAAAGCGCTCGACCAGGCACTCGCCGAGCGGCTGACGCCCGTGCTGCACGCGGTGGAGCGGCATGCCGCGGAGAGCGACGAGAAGGCGGCCTTCCCGCTGGACGGGCTGACCGCGATGCGCACCTCCGGGTTCCTCGGACTGCTGGTCCCGGCCCGCTACGGCGGTCTGGACGGCTCGGTGTCCGATCTGCTCGCCGCCTCACAGCTGATCGCCCGTCACGACATGTCGGCCGCCATGGTGTTCGCCATGCACGGCCAGCAGGTCGCGGCGCTGGTCCACCACGCCTCCGAGGAACTGCGCGAACGGGTCCTGCCCCGCGTCGCCCGGGGAGACCTGTACCTGGGGTCGGTGACCACCGAGGCCGGCAAGGGCGGCCATCTGCTCAGTTCCGGCACGGACACCCGGCGCGCGGGTGACCTCGTCGAACTGGACCGGATGGCGCCGATCGTCACCGGCGGCCCCCACGCCGACGCCTTCCTGATCACCGTCCTCGCGCCCGGCGCCACCTCGGACAGCCAGGTGTCGCTGGTCTACGCCGAGCGGGAGCAACTGGACGTGCAGGTCCTCGGCGGCTGGGACCCGCTGGGCATGCGCGGAACGCACAGTGTGCCGATGCGCCTCACCGGAGCGGTGCCGCACGACCAGGTCGTGGGCGCGCACGGCGAATTCCGCCGGGTCATGGTCGACGTCTTCGCCCCTCTGGCCCACCTCGGCTGGAGCGCCTGCTGGCTGGGCACCGCGGCCGGAGCCCTCTCCCGGACCCTGCGGCTTCTGCGCAGCCCGGAGGAACGCCGCCGCCGCGACCTGAAGAGCGAGCTGCTGCTGACCCGGCTGTCCCGGGCCCGCCAGCGCGTCGACACGGTCCAGGCCATGCTCAGCCACGCCGCCGACGTGTACGTCTCCCTGCCCGAGCGGGAACGGGGCGGCGCCCCCTGGCAGTTGCTCGTCAACGCCCTGAAGGTGACGGCCTCCGAGCAGTGCCCGGCCGCCGTGGACGAGCTGATCGAGCTGGTGGGGCTGCGCCACGGCTACCTCCGCCACCAGCCGCTCGGCCTGGAGCGCGCCCTGCGCGATCTGAGGTCCGCCTCGCTGAACTACGGCAACGACCGGCTGCACCTGGCGAACGGCTCGCTCAGTCTGCTGGACCAGGAGACCACCCTTGCCTGACACCGTTCCCCTCCCGTCGGCCGTCGCGCTCCCCGCCCGGCGCCGGCCGCCCGCCGAGGCGGCCGGTCCGCCCGGTGTGCCCGGGGTCCGCCTGTGGGCACCGGCTCCCGGCGTCGTCGTCGCCCTGGCACCCGCGGACGCCGTGCTGGGCACACCGGACGCCGTGCGGCGGCTGCGCCCGGAGGAGTACCGCTCGGCCGCCGGCATGGCCGGTTGGCGAGCCCGCGAGCACCTGGCCGGCCGGGCACTGCTGCGGCTGCTGCTCGCCGACGTGGCCGGCGAAAAGGACGCCTGCGCCCCCGTGATCCCCGAACCGGCCGGCCGCCCCCGGCTGCCCGGTTCCCCGGACACCGGAGTGAGCGTCTCGCACAGCGGCCCCTACGCGGCCGCCGCCGTGGCCGCGGGACTGGACGTCGGCGTCGACGTCCAAGTGCCGAGGGAACCCTCGGCCGCCCTGCTGCGCCGCTGCTGCGCACCCGGCACCGCGGCACGCCTGGCGAGCCTGCCGCCCGAGCGGGCCGCCCTCGCCTTCGCCCGGATCTGGACCGTGCAGGAGGCGTGCGTGAAGGCGCGCGGCACCGGTCTGGCCGGCGCGCCGTGGCGGGTGCGCGCCGGGCCGGGCGGCCGGGCCGGCACCTGGGGGACGCTGCGGTGGAGGCGAGCGCCCTGGCCCGGCGCGGGCGCCGGACCGGTCGCCCTGGCCTGCGCCTTCGGGCCGCCCGAGGCACACCCCGCGCCGCCGGCGGACGCCCCCCGCGGCCACCGGATCCCGGCGCCCCGCTCGTCCTGACCGGGCCACCGGATCCCGGCGCCCCGCACGTCCTGACCCCCATCCCGTCCCGCGGAGGACCGATGCGTACCGATGTCACCCGTCCCCTCAGCCGGGGACTGAGCTGCTACACGGAGAACCTCGCCGGCTACCTGGCCGCGCGGGCCCCCGCCCGCGCCGGTCTGGTGGCCCGCGCCGTGCGGCTCGCGGTCGACCCGGCCACCGGCCGTTTCTCCCATCACGACCGCGCCCTGGACAACCTGCCCGGCGGGCGCAGGCTCGCGTACCGGGGCGCGCCCGACGCCGAAGCGGCGCTCAGGGGCATCGCCGCCGAACTGGCCGCCCACGGCCGGGTGCTGGTGGTCGCCGACAGCGGCTCCCTGCCCTGGCTGTCCGGCGCGGCGGACGCCCACGCGCCCCACCTGATCCTCGTGGACGGCCGTACGCCCGACGGGGGGTGGCACGTGGTGGACGGCTTCACCGCCCTGTTCAGCGGCGGCGGACACCAGGAGCCGTTCGCCGGAGAGCTGTCCGGGGCAGAGCTGACGGCCCTGCTGGCCTTTCCCCGGGGCCTGTCGGAGGTGCACCGCGCGCGCAACGCCCTGGCCTTCGGCTTCCCCGTGGCCACCCCTGCGCAGGAGACGTATCAGTGGCTGGCCGAGGAAGAGGGCACGACCGCGGAACACCTGCCCGGCGGGACCTGGCTGACCGGGGCCGCCGCGCTGGAGGAGACCGCGCGGCTGGTGCTGGCGGACCTGCGGGGCGACGGCGAGCGGGGCGTGCTGGAGGACGTGTGGGCGGCGGCGCAGCACCACATGTTCCGCGACGCACACCTGCTGGCCGCTGACGGCGCGCTGTCCCCGCAGGAGCGCCGGACCGTCGACGCCACGACCGCGAAGTGGCGCGAACTGCCGCGCCTGCTGCGCTTCGCGGCCAACTCGGCTCGCCGGGGCCGTCCCCGGCCGTCCCTGGTCACCGGCGCGTTCGCCGTCCTCGCGGAGCTGGAGGCGGCGGCCTCGCCGCTGCACGCGGCCCACGGCTACGGCGTGCCCACGGCACTCGCGGACGTTGCGTCACCCGCCGGCCAGGGGAGCTGATCGCGGTGCCGACATCCGCCCTCACCCTCTGGGACCGCTTCGCCCGCACGGCCGACCGCCACCCGGACCGCCCCGCACTCGTCGCCGGGAGCACCACCCTCACCTACGCGCGGCTGCGAGCCCACGCCGAGTCCCTGGCCGCCCGGCTCGCCGCCGGCGCGCCCCCGCCCCGTCGCGTCGCCCTGCTGGCGGAGCGCACACCCGTCACCTACGCGGCCTACCTGGCGGTGCAACGCCTCGGTGGCGCGGTGGTGCCGCTCAACCCGGCGGTTCCACCGGGCCGTAACGAGTCCGTCGTACGGCAGTCCGGCGCGGCACTGGTCCTGGCCGACGCGGCCGCCGACAGCGGCCCGGCGGGACGGGCCGCACCGCTTCACCCGGTCGCCCTGACGGACCCGGCCGACGCACCCGACCTGCGCCGGCTGCCCGGCCCCGGCCCGCACGACACCGCCTACATCCTGTTCACCTCCGGTTCCACCGGCCGGCCCAAGGGGGTGGTGATCCGGCACGCCAACACCGACGCCTATCTGCGGCACGCGGTCGAACGCAGCGGCGCCGGGCCGGACAGCCGGCTCTCACAGACCTTCGGCCTCACCTTCGACCCTTCCGTGTTCGACATGTTCGTGGCCTGGAGCACCGGCGCGGCCCTCGTCGTCGCCGACGCGGACGACTTGATGGACCCGGCCGGGTTCGTCCGGCGCCACCGGCTGACCCACTGGTTCTCCGTGCCCTCGGTCGTCTCGCTCGCGGCCCGGCTGCGCCGGCTCCCGGCCGCCTCCATGCCGACGCTGCGGTACGCGGCCTTCGCGGGCGAACCCCTCACCGTGCGGCAGGCCCGCGCCTTCGCCGAGGCCGCACCGGCGGCCCGGCTGGAGAACCTGTACGGCCCCACCGAACTGACCGTCACCTGCACCGGCTACCGGCTGCCGGCGGACCCGGCGGCCTGGCCGCACACCGCGAACGGCACCGTGCCCATCGGCACCGCCCACCCCGGCGCCGAGATCGTCGTCGTCGACGAGCGGATGCGCCCCGCCGGCCAGGGCGAACTCCTCGTACGCGGCGCGCAGCGGTTCCCCGGCTATCTGGACCCGGCGGACGACCCGGGGCGGTTCGCCACCGGCGAGCCGGACGCGGGACTCACCCCCTACGAGGGCGGTCCGCTGACCAGCTCCCACTGGTACCGGACCGGGGACCGGGTGGCCCGCGACGGCGACGCCCTCGTCCACCTCGGCCGCCTCGACAACCAGGTGAAGATCAGCGGCTACCGGGTCGAACTGGGTGAGGTCGAGGAGGCCCTGCGCTCGTGCCCCGGTGTCGCCGACACCGTGGTCGTGGCCCGTACCGAGCGGTCCACCCCCGTCCTGGAGGCCGTCTATACGGGAGACGCCCCCGACCCCGCGCCGCTGCTCGCGGCCCTGCAGGAGCGGCTGCCCGCCTACATGGTGCCCCGCACCCTGCTGCGCCTGCCCGAACTGCCCCTCAACCTCAACGGCAAGACCGACCGCAAGGCCGTCCGGGCCGCCCTGGACGGGGCCCGCCCGGCCGCGTCCGGCCCGCACCGCTCGACTCCCGCGGACCGGCCCGCGGCCCTCGCCCATCGCACCCGCCTCCCGGAAGGAACCCGGTGACGTGACCGCGCCCACCACACCCACCACGCTGCCCGGCCGTGAGGAGTTCTGCTCCGCCATGGCGCAGCTCGCCACCGGCGTCGCGGTCATCACGACCGCCGGGCCGGACGGCCCGGTCGGCTGCACCGCCAACGCCGTGCTCTCCCTGTCCACCGAACCGCCCTCGGTGCTCGTCTCCCTCGCCACCAGCGGCCGCACCGTGCGGCACGCCCGCGCGCACGGCGGTTTCGCGGTCAACATCCTCAGCTGGCAGCAGCGGGACCTGATGCACCGTTTCGCCAGGCTGCCCGCGGCGGAACGTTTCGACGGCGTCCCCTACCGCGACGAGGAGGGCTGCCCGGTCCTCGCGGCCACCGCCGCGACCGTGGTGTGCCGCCTCGACCAGGCGCCCACCGTGCTCGACCACACCCTCCTGATCGGGCGGGTCCTGTGGACCGCGCAGGACCCCACCGCTCCGGCCCTGGTGCTCTACCAGCGCCACCAGCACGCCGTGGCCAGTTGATCCCGGCCGCGACGCCCGCCCCACCCCCGCCCCACCCGCAGGCACGCACTCAGGACAGGAATCGAGCATGAGCGTCTTCGGCACCATGGAATCAGAGGTCCGCAGCTACAGCAGGGCCTGGCCCACCGTGTTCAGCACAGGACGCGGCGCCGTGCTGCGCGACGAGGCCGGACGGTCCTTCATCGACTTCTTCGCCGGCGCCGGCGCGCTCAATTACGGGCACAACCCGCCCGAGCTGAAGGCCGCGCTGCTCGACTACCTCTCCGGCGACGGCGTCACCCACGGACTCGACATGCACACCACCGCCAAGCGGCTCTTCCTGGAACGCCTGCGCGACCTGGTGCTCACCCCGCGCGGCCTGGATTACCGCGTCCAGTTCCCCGGCCCCGGCGGCACCAACGCCGTCGAGGCCGCGCTCAAGCTCGCCCGAAAGGTCACCGGCCGGCACACCGTGGCCTACTTCGAGCGCGGCTTCCACGGCATGACGCTCGGCGCCCTTGCCGTCACCGCCAACCCGGCGAAGCGCGCCGGAGCCGGCGTACCGCTGCCGCACACCGTCCCCGTGCCCTTCGACCACCCGGCGGACGACGACGGGGAGTCGGTGGCGCGCCTCGTCCGGTCACTGGACGGTGCCGCCGCGGACGGGCCGCTCGCGGCGGTCGTGGTGGAGACCGTCCAGGGCGAGGGCGGCGTCAACCCGGCCCGCCCGGTCTGGCTGCGCGCCCTGGCCGCCTGGGTCCGCGAGCACGGTGCCCTCCTGGTGGTGGACGACATCCAGATGGGCTGCGGACGCACCGGGCCGTTCTTCTCCTTCGAAACGGCCGGAATCGTTCCCGACATCGTCTGCCTGTCCAAGTCCATCAGCGGGTACGGGACGCCCATGGCCCTGACCCTCATGCGCCCCGAGTACGACGTGTGGAAGCCCGGCGAGCACAACGGCACGTTCCGCGGGTACAACCCCGCGTTCGTCACCGGCGCCCGCGCGCTGGAGCTGTTCTGGTCCGACCGCGCGCTGGAGAACCGGACCACGGCCCTGGGGGAACGGGTGCACCGCGCCCTCACCGAGACCGCCCGCCGGCACGGCCTGGCCGCCCCGCGCGGACGCGGTCTGGCCTGGGGGCTGCCCTTCGACCGCCCCGGTGCGGCCCGCGAGGTGTGCGACGCCGCGTACCGGGGCGGCCTGTTGCTGGAGACCGCCGGGCCCCACGACGAGGTGGCCAAGGTCCTTCCGCCGCTGACCGTGGCGGACGAGCACGTGGAGCAGGGCCTTGGAATACTCGACGAAGCCGTCGCCTCGGTGGTCGGCGGGCGCACGCTCGCGGCCTGAGCGGGCCTGGGCAGGCCTGAGCGGGTCGAAGCGGGCCCGGCAGATCAGCGCCGGACGGGACAGGTCAGGTCCCGCCCATGACCGTCCATGACGTCCAAGACGTCCAGCACGTCCATGACGGAACCCTCGGCGGCGAACGGGCCACGGGGCGAGCGAAGGGGAGAAGCGGATGTCGGCCGACCTGGCGGGTTTCCTCGGTGTCGTTCTGGTGGCCTACCTGGTCCCCGGCCCGGACTTCCTGGTGGTCGTCCGCTCGGCGGCCGAGCACCCCGCCAAGGGGCGGGCCGCGGCGCTGGGCGCCCAGACCGGGCTGTGCGTGCACATGCTCGCCGCCGCCACAGGGCTGTCGCTGATCGCCGCCCGCTCCCCCGTGGTCTACGACGCCATCAAGCTGCTCGGCGCGGCCTACCTGGTCTACCTCGGCGTCCGGGCGGTCCTGGCCGCCCGGCGCGCCGCCCGTGAGCGCAGCGCCGAACCGGCGGCGGCAGAGGGCCCGCAGGGGCCGGCCGGTCCGCGGGCCCCGGCCGCGGACGAGCGGGACGAGCCGGCCGGTGCCCGGTGGCGGTCCGGTTTCACCCAGGGCTTCCTCACCAATGTGCTCAACCCCAAGGCGGCGCTGTTCTTCCTGAGCATCCTGCCGCAGTTCGTGCACGGCGGCGGCTCGACGGCGCGGCAGGTCTTCTTCCTCGGCATCCTCGACGTCCTCATCGGCGTCGTCTACTGGTTCGCCCTCGTCGCCGTCGCCGCGCGGCTGCGGGCCTTCCTCGCCCGGCCGAAGGTCCGCCACCGCTGGGAGCTGACGACCGGCTGGCTCTTCATCGCCATCGGCATCGGCGTCGCCGCCGCCTCCTGAGACCTCCCCGCGGCACGCTCCCGTGCCCACGGATCGGCATGTGGCTCGCCCCTCCCTGGCGGTACTGCGGCTGTCAGCGGGGAGCCGGTCGCGCGCGCTCGATGCGGTCGAGGTCGCCGGCGAGGAGGCTGCGGTGGCCGCTGGTGAAGTCGCCGTTGGGCAGGGTCTGCCCTTCGCCGTAGTACCGGCCCACCACGGCGGTGGGGAGGAAGGACCGCAGGCTGTGGCGCATGGTGCCGGGGTGGTCGGCGGGTGCGCCCCAGCCGGCGGGGGCTCGGTCGGTGGAGAGGAAGTGCCTCGGGGTGAGCTGCCTTGTGGGCAGGTGCAGCAGCATGGCGTTCGGGCCGCCCGCCGGTTTGACGGCGGTGTTCTGCCCAGGGACGTTCCGCCGAGCGCGTCCCGCCGGTGTCACGGGGCTGCAACGGTCCGGGGGCGCCCCCGGGACAGGGAAACCGCGGATGGCCGAATATCGTCCCCCACGACATCACTTCGCGCGCCCCCATGAGGCCGCGAACCATCAGCAGGGGGGAACCACCATGACATCCACCATGACAGGCATCAGACCCGAGGGCCGTCGCGGTCCCGCGCCGTTCCGCACGGCCCTTACCGCGCTGGGAGCCGCGGGGGTGTTCACGCTGACGCTCACGGCGTGCGGCCAAGGCGGCTCCTCCGCCGCGCCCGGCTCCTCCCCTTCGGCCACCGCGACGGCGAGCGGCGGCGCGGGAGCGGAGGCCGGCGCCACGCCGTCCGGGAAGGCGACGGCCGGTACGGGCGGTGCCACGGCGCCCCCTACGGCCCCTCCCACGGCACCTGCGACGTCGGCCCCGGCGGGCTCCCCCGCACCCGCGTCCAGCGGCTCGGCGGCCGAAGGCCCGGCAGCCGAAGGCCCGGCAGGCACCGGCACGGACTGCGACCACAAGATGCCCATCTCCCCCGACGAGATCGCCGTACTGCGCTACACCCCCGAAGGGGGCTCTTCGAGCCTCATCTTCAAGCACGGCAACTGGGACTGCCCGACGCCCGATTCCGACGGCCCGCCCTTCGTCACCGTGGGCAAGGAGACCTTCCTGCCCCTGAACCAGGCGGCGCACATCACCGTCACCGATCCGATCGTGGCGAGCACCGAGAACCAGGAGATCGGCGTGCAGGAGTTCCTCGACTGGCTGGAAACGCACCCGAACAGCGGCCTGGTGTTCACGTACCACGTGGGTGCCGACGGTGCGATCGACTCCCTTGAGCAGATCTTCACGCCCTGACACCCGGCCTGCGGACCTCAGCTCGGCAGGTAACGGGCGAAGAAGGACCGTACGAGGTCGTGAACGGCGGGCACGCTGACGCGCGGGTCGATCCGGCCGACCATGGCCGCGCGCCCGGCGGCGGTCATCAGGCCGGCCTTGTGGAGCTGGGGAACCAAGGCCGCGTAGTCGGTGAAAACCCCGTGATGGGCGTGGTCGAGCTGCCACCGGGTGACGGGGCCGGCGTGGGCGAGGAGGGCGGCCCAGGAACGGTCCAGGCGGGCGTCGCGAAAGCCGTCCGTGCCGGCCAGCAGCAGCGGACGGTCCGTGCCCTGCCGGGCCACCGGCAGGAGTTCGCCGTCCATCTGGTCGAGATATCCCTCCAGGTTGACGGCGGCCGTGATCCGCCGGTCCTCGTGGAGCGCCTGCGCGGCCGCGGTGCCGCCGGCGGAGTGCCCGTACACCCCGACGCGGTCCAGGCCCAGAGCGTCGAGGACGAAGCGGAGGTCGGCCACCCGCGTCCGGATCATGGTGCGGAACGTCGCCGCGTCGGGCGGGCCCAGCAGCACTGTCTGCCGGACCCGTTCCCGGCCCGGCCGGGCGCAGGGGAACTCCACCGCGCCGGCGTCTCCGGGGTGGTCGACGGTGATGACCGTCCAGCCGTGCGAGGCGAGGTCCGTCGCGAGGGCGCTGCCCATGGTGCGGGCGTCGCCGCCGCCGGGGCTGTAGAGCAGCACGGGACGGCGGCCGGGAAGGGGCGGAGCGCCGGTTCGGGCGTGGGTGAGGGTGGCCGCCCAGTCGACGCCCGCGTGCGGCAGCGGCGGGTGGATCCGCCGGCACAGGTCGGTGAAGAGGGCGGCGGCGCCCGGAGTCTGCTGCGGGGCACGCGGGAAGCCGCGGCTGCGGAGGGCTGGTTGCAGGACGGTGACCATCAGTTCCCGTACGCCGATCCGCGGGGCCCACGGATCGTTGCGGGAGGAGTCGACGAGGTGGAGCGTCCTGGCGCCGACGGCGCAGGGTCCGCTGGGGGCCGGCAGCCGCAGGCGCAGCAGCGGTGCCGCCTCGCGGCCGGAAGGGCGGGAGGTGTCGTGGGCGGCGGAGGCCGGGGCGACGCCGGCCAGCAGGGCGGCGGCCCCGGCGAGGGCGCCCTTGGCGAGGTGGCGGCGTCCGGGTGCGGAGAACGAGGTCATGGACGGCATCCTTGGGGCGGGTGCCGGGCCGGGGCGAGGCTTACGGCTGGGGGCGAAAGGCCGGCGCGGGGCAGGAGCAGGTGGTGATCCGGATCCATTTCACGGCGGACGATCTCGTCCGGGTACGGCTCGCTCCGCGGCCGTCGCCCGTGCCCGAGCTGCACGCGGCCCTGATGATGCTGGGCGCCGGCCACGAGGCGCCGCTCTTCGGGCGCTGGCGGAGCCGGCTGCTGCGGAACCTGCCGGGCGCGGCCGAGCCGCTCGCCGACCTGGCGCCGGACGGCGTCGCCCCCGCCCCCGCCTTCCTCGATGTCCTCGGCGATACGCCGGAGGAGGGCTTCACGCTGATCCGGGCCGCCCGTCCGGAGGAAGTACGGGCAGGGATCGAGCAGTTGTACGGGCGACGGCCGCCTCCGCCGTGGATCCGCGCCCTGCACAGCGGGAACGCCGACGCCTGGCGCAGGCTCCAACGGGCGCAGCGGGCGGCTTACGAGACGGTCCTCGCACCCGTGTGGTCCCAGGTGCAGGATCTGCACCGGGCGGAGTTCACCCGCCATGCCGTGGTCGTCGCCGAGCGGGGCCTCGGCGCCGCCCTGACCGGCCTGGTCCCGGGGTCACGGCTGCGCGAGGGAGTCTGGGAGTGGTCAGCGCCGGGCACCCAAGGCGTCCCCGGCATCCCGGGCGGCGCGGACGTGCGGGAGATTCGGCTCCGCGGTCGCGGGCTGATCCTCCGGCCGACGTTCCACTGGCGGCACGGTCCGCTCCTCCAGGACCGGCCGGACCGTCCGGTGGCGCTCGCCTACCCGGCGGGCCGAGGGCTGCCGCTCGTCCCGGCTGGGAGCAGGGCGCCCGACGATCCCCTCGCGGGAGTCCTCGGGCGCACCCGGCTCGCTCTCCTGCGTTCCCTGGACCGAGCGCGCACGACAACGGGGCTGGCCCGCCGTATCGGCGTCAGCAACGCGACGGCCTCAGCGCACGCTTCCGCCCTGCGGGCCGCCGGCCTGATCACCACCACTCGCGCGGGCCGCTCGGTGCGCCACGCACGAACGGCCCTGGCGGAGCTGCTGCTCGCCGGCGGTGACGGCGCCGGCGACAGCTGAGGACGAGGAGCAGAACGGCTACAGCTCGACGCTCTCACCAGGCCGGAGCCGCCGGATATCAGCTCCTGCCCGCTTGGCCTCCATCGCGAGAACGTCGTCCAGGACCTTGAGACCCCACTCGTTCAGGAGTCCGTCATGGACGGCGTACGCACGGCGGGGTGCCGTCCGGCGCAGGTGGCCGATCAGGTCGGGCACCGTCAGCCACGGTGCCTGGCCGGGCACCAGCAGTGTCGGCGCGTCCACCACGGTCAACGCGTCCCCCGGGTGGAAGACCTCCGCGTCGATCAGGAATCCGACGTTGTCGACGGGCGGCACGTCCGGGTGGCTGAAGTGGTGCTTGTCGCCCGCCACCGTCACCTCGAAGCCCGCGACGCAGAAGCTGTCGCCGTCGCGGACCACCTGCACGCGCTCGCCGAACCCAGTGAGGTGCCGGGCGACCCCGGCGCAGGTGTAGACGGCCGCCGGGATTTCGCGCAGGCGCTCCGGATCGAAGTGGTCGAAGTGCTCGTGCGTGATGAGGACCGCGTCGGCTCCCGTCAGCACGCCGGGTTCGGACGTCATGACGCCCGGGTCGATGACGATCGCCCGGCCGTCCTTCTCCAGCCGTACGCACGCGTGGCCGAACTTGGTGATCCTCATGGCCCTCACCCTGCCAACCGGCCCGCCCACGCGGCACCGGAGTTCGCGATCAGCCGAACCGACACGGAACCCCCATGAGCCCGGTCCCGTCTTGGCCTGTGGTCGCATCGAGGGAGGCGTGATTCGGATGGCGGGAATGGGACCGGTGGGCGGAGTGATCTGCCTGGTGGTCGGCGTCGGGCTGCTGCTGTGGCTGACCCTGTCCGGAGGATCGGTCGCCGACGACTGGTCCGGCTACTACGGGGCCGTGAAGGTCCTCGCTGCCGGAAGCGTCGCCGTGGGCGCCGCACTCCTGACCCGCCGCCGGGGAGACGGTCCGGGCCAGGAGTGAGAGGGGACCGGGTAGGTGACGGAGGTGGGCTCGCAGCCCATGACGGTGGGGGCCGCGACGACCTGGTCACCGGGGACACCGGTGAGGTCCCACAGGGCTGATCGGTGAAGCGGTCGCCCCCAGGGCACAGAGTGAGTGATGCCGGCTCGATTCCTGCCCTGGTAGCCCGATGAGCAGGAGGCAGCGGGCCCCGGCGTCAGAACGGCGGGGCTTCGCTGCAGGCGTCCGTGCCGTTGTTCGCCCACCAGTCGTCAGGATCAGCCAGACGGTTCCGCAGTTCGCGGGCTGCCATGTCGTTCGTGGTCTCGACGCCGCTGATGTCGTGGCCCCAAGCCGCAAGTGCGTCCAGGACACGGCCCCGTCTGGAGCGGTCGGTGCTGGTGGCCAGCAGGCGACGGGCATGATCGGCAAGCTCGGCCCGATACGTGGTGAAGGCGGGGTGCTCCGCGAGCGGGATCGCTGCGACCAGGGCCGCGTCGCGCACTTCCCGGTGGTCGTGATCGAGGGATGGCTGGACGGCGGAAAAGATCGCTGGACGCATGTCCCGGAACGCATGCATCGGCCGGTATTCACAGAGGAAGCCGACGCCGCATATGCGGGCATGCGTGGCGAAGGACTGATCGTCGGCGTCGTGGGCGGTGGTTTCGAGCCAGTCGAGCAGCCTTGCGCGGGTGGGCCGGCGTGGTGGCGGGCCGGTGTAGGGGGCGAGCTCTCCTGCCGCTGTGGATGAGTGGTTGAGGATGGCTGCGACGTACAGCGCAACGGGCACCGTGGCTTCGTAGATGGTGTTCTGGTGAGTCACCTCATCGAAAGCGTCCGTGGCGGCGGCCGCCCTGACGGCCGGGTCGGGGTCGAGCAGGCGCGTCAGCATCGCCGGCAATGGTGCGCCGGTCCCGTATGGGGTGGCCAGCGAGGCCCAGTCCGTACCGTCCAGCAGAGCTTGATGGTGGGGGAGCTCGTCGAGTTTCCGGCTCAAAGCCTGGCTGCGGCTGTCGATCACAGGCGGAGGCTACAGCGTCACCGCGTCACGCCACTTCCTCCTGAAAACGGCCCGCGTCCTCGGTCTCACCCCTTGGCGTTCGAGCGCCGCTACCCCGACGCCGGCACGGACAGTTTCGCGTTTGTCACCGTCACCCACGGCGTCACCTTCACCGGCATCCCCGACGGCACGTACAAGGACGCCGTGACCGGTGACACCCGGACTGTCGCCGACGGAAAGCTGGCCGTCGCCGCGCCGGGCAAGGGGGCCCTGCGCGTGTTCGTCCTGAACAGTCCTGGCAGGATCGGGGCCGCCGGGCCGTACCTGAAGTGACTCTCCGCCCCTGCGCGGACACCACACCTTCGCAAGCGGTGAGCCCCGGCGGGCAGCGTCCGCCGCCCGCCGGGGCTCACCGTGCCGCGAACGGCGAACTCACAGGCTGGTGCCCGGGTCCTCCGGCCGGATACGTCCGCGCCAGCCGGCGCTCTCGCCGCCACCGCCCTCGACGTATTCCTTGAAACGGCGCAGGTCGCCCTTCACCCGCCGGTCGATCATGCCCAGGGCGTCGGCGCCCTTCTCGGCGAGACCGGTCGGCTCGACGTCCATCGTGAGCTCCACCCGGGTGTGCGCGTCGTCCAGCCGCTCGAAGCGGACCGTGCCGCGCTGCTGGCTGTCGCCGCCGACGGTGCGCCAGGTGATGCGGTCGTCCGGCAGCTGGTCGACGATCTCCGTGTCGAACTCACGGTGCACACCACCGATGCTCGTGGACCAGTGGTTGTGCCGGTCGTCGAGCTGCGTGACCTCGTCGACCCCTTCCATGAAGTTCGGGAACTCCTCGAACTGGGTCCACTGATCGTAGGCGCGGCGCAGGGGAACCTCTACGTCAACCGATTCCTTCACCGTGCTCATCTGAACCCTCCTCCGATCCTGGCGGGGCGCGGCCGGGGCCGACGCACCCGCCTCCGGTGTGCGAGGCATCGGGTACCCGGAATATCCGCGGGTGAAAGAGTTCGATCAGGAGCCGGTCAGCGCAGAGCAGGCCGTCGATCACGCATCGCCTGCCGAACGTAACGGACGGTGACGCGCGCGTGGCGCGGGTCTTCGGCCGGTGAGAAGAGCACCGCGGCGGTCGCCTGGCGACGGGCCGGGCGGCACGGGAAGCGGACGGTGTCAGCCGGGGAAGCGGCCTGTGGAGCGCAGCAGCCATCTGCGTTCGGCGTAGGTGAGGTCGTCGCGCCAGAGGCGGGCCGCGGCGGTGCGCATGAGCGGGCGCAGCAGGGGTGCGGCGCGGCGGGCGGCGGCGAAGCCGGGGCGGTCCGAGGCGGCCACGACCGCTTCGGTCACGGCGGTGCGCGGGCGGCCCCGCTCGTCCGGGCCCAGGGGGGTGGCGTGGGTTTCGACGACCGAGCCCACGCCCTCTCCCTCGGTGATGTGCATGACGACGGTGCGGGGTTCGGGTGCGGTGAAGACGGCCCGGACCGGGACGACGAGCCGCCCGGCCACCTTGAAGGACACGTCGACGGTGAAGCCGTCGTCCGTGTCCCCGCGCCCGCCGGGCGCGCCGGCCACCGTCAGGTCGACGAAGGAGTACGGGTGGTACCAGGCCCCGTGCCAGGGGTCCAGGCGGTTGGCCACGACGTCCTCGGGCTCGCAGGTCCCGGTGCCCTCGTACACGGCCGTCAGGGCCCGCGCCGTCGGTGGCCGGCGTGGCACGACGGGCGCGTCCAGTGGTGGTTCGCCACCGGCCGCGTCGAGCCGTACCCACACGAGGACGCCGTCGTCGTGGACGGGCAGCGGCTCCCAGCCGGCGAAGGGGCCGCCGTCCAGGGCGAGGCCGTGCCAGTGGCAGACGAGGGTGCCGCAGCGCACGGGGCTGTCGGCGAGCGGGGCGCCCAGGTGGGGGCAGATCCCCGGTCCGGCGTGCGGGCGGCCGTCGGCGCCGCGCCAGACGACCACCTCCTGTCCCGCCACGGTCCGGGCCAGCGGGCGGTCGCCGCGCAGGGCGTGGGAGGCGCCGACGACGTACCAGTTGCCGGACGGGCGGGCCTGGGCGCGTTTCAGTGCCTGGGCGATCACCGCTGGCCTGGCCTCCCGCCAGGTGGGGCGCTGGCGCTCCCAGGGGACGGGGCGCCGGCGCAGGGAGAGGGGCAGGCGGCCCCGTCGGGCGGACGGCGCGGGGGTCACGCGATCTCCTCGGAGACGGTGGGGCGGGTGGCGGCGGACTCGGCGGTCGTGGGGGCGGCGGGGGTGGGGGCAGGGGCTGCACGGGCCGAGCCGGGGTCGGGTGGTCCGGAGGCGGCGCGGTGGCGGAGGCGGGCCGCGATCACCCGGACGAGTCCGTCGGCGGCGACCGTCGCCCGCCGGCGGCGGGGCACGACGGCGCGGCGCTGCAGCACGGCGTAGCCGTCGCGGGCCACGGCGTCGAGGATGCCGCCGTACAGGACGTACGCGGTGCGGATGCAGGGCCGCGAGACCGGGTCCAGCATGGCGATGCCCGGTGCCGCCTCGCGGTAGACGCCGCGGGTGAGCGCCTCGAACTCCCGGAGGGCGGCGGTGACGCGGCGGTCGTGGCGGCCGGTGTCCCTGCTCCAGCGCAGCAGGCCGCGGTCGACGCCGTGGCCGGCCAGCAGGTCGGCGGGCAGGTAGACCCGGCCGCGGTCGAGGTCCTCGCCGACGTCCCGCAGGAAGTTGGTCAGCTGGAAGGCCACGCCCAGGGCGGCCGCGTGCGGTGCGGCCTGCGCGCGCGGGACGACCGTGCCGAGCACCGGCAGCATCTGCAGGCCGATGACCGCCGCCGAGCCGTGCGTGTAGCCCCTCAGGTGCGCGTAGGTCGGATAGTCGGTCACCACCAGGTCCTGGTGCATCGCGGCCATGAAGTCGTGGAAGTGCGCGTGGTCGATGGCGTAGCGGCGCGCGGTGTCGGCGACGGCCCGCACCACGGGTTCCTCGCTGTGCTCCTGCCGCAGTCCTCGGGCGAGGTTCTCCCGCAGTTCGGCGAGTGCCGCGCCGGGGCGGGCGGCGCCGTCGCCGGGGGCCGGGCGGTCGACGATGTCGTCGGCCCAGCGGGCGAAGCCGTACAGGGCGTGCACGGCGGGCCTGCGTTCGATCGGCAGCAGCCGGGTGGCGAGGAAGTACGTCCTGCCGTGCCGGGCGTTGAGCGCGCGGCAGTGGCGGTACGCCGCGCGCAGCGCCGGGTCGTGGATTGCGGCCGCGTCGAGTTCTCGGTCGGTCATGCCAGGCTCTCCTTCACGACGGACGACTTCGGGGTGGTGCGTCCGCCGGTGATCCGCGCGGCGGCCAGTTTCCCCGACAGCAGCACGGTCGGGACGCCGACACCGGGGGTGGTGCCGCAGCCGGCGAGTACGGCGTTCTCGGTGCCCCGGACCAGGTCGCGGGGCCGGAAGGGGCCGGTCTGGGTGAAGGTGTGGGCCACCGAGAAGGGCGTTCCGGCGGCGTGTCCGCGGGCCTGCCAGTCGGCGGGGGTGACCAGGCACTCCTCCTGGACGGCGGCCTCGATGCCGTCGAGGCCACGCCGCTCCAGCTCGCGCAGCAGCGTGTCCCGGTAGCGCGGGCCCAGGTCGGTCCAGGCGGCGGCGCCGGGCCCGATGTCGGTGTTGGGGCAGGGGGCGAGGATGTAGTGCAGGTGGCGGCCGGGGGGTGCGAGCGAGGGGTCGGTGGCGGTGGGCCGGGTGATGAGCAGGGAGGGGTCGCTCATCAACCGTCCGGTGCGGGTGAGTTCGTCGAAGGTGGAGTGCCAGGCCGCCCCGAACGACAGGGTGTGATGGGCGAGGTGGTCCCAGGTGCGGTCGGTGCCGGCGTGCAGCACGACGGCGGACGGGGAGTGCCGCAGCGGCAGCGGTCTGCGCGGCCGGTGGCCGAGCAGCCGGTAGGCGACGGGCAGGTCGGGGGTGAGGACGACCGC
The DNA here is from genome assembly GCF_040678395.1 of Streptomyces sp. NPDC052687. NCBI lineage: Bacteria > Bacillati > Actinomycetota > Actinomycetes > Kitasatosporales > Streptomycetaceae > Streptomyces > Streptomyces sp. NPDC052687. Next base: position 28,991 of record NZ_JBFATR010000052.1, read on the forward strand.
GTCGCACGGGATGCGGTCCTGATCGGTGACGACGGCGGTGACACGGCCGCCGGACCGTTCGAGGCGGGTGACCCGCCGGCCGAACCGCAGCTCGGCTCCGGCTTCGGCGGCGGCGTCCGCCATGGCCCGGGGCAGGGCGTGCATGCCGCCTCGGGGGAAGTACACGCCGGCGACGGTGTCCATGTAGGCGATGACGGCGTACGCGGCGAGGGTCCGGGCCGGTGGCACGCCCGCGTACAGGGCCTGGAAGGAGAACACCCGGCGCAGCCGTTCGTCCTTGAGGAAGCGGCCGATCCGGGCGTCGAGGCGGCCGAAGCCGCCGAGGGCGGCCAGCCGGGCGAGGTCGGGGGTGAGCAGGTCGAGCGGGGAGTCGAAGTGGGCGTCGATGAAGTGGCGCATCTGGGCCCGGTAGAGGCTGGTCAGCCAGTCGCGCAGCCGCCGGTAGCCCATGGCCTCGGCGGGCCCGGCGAACCGCTCGACCTCGTCGGCCATCGCGTCCGCGTCGGTGTGCACGTCGAGACTGCTGCCGTCGGCGAAGCGGGCCCGGTAGGCGGGGTGGAGGGGGATGAGGTCGACGCGGCGGCGCAGGCTGTCGCCGACGGCCGCGAAGGCCTCGTCCGCGAGGTCGGGCATGGTCAGCACGGTGGGGCCGGTGTCGATCCGGTAGCCGCCGAGGGTGTGACGGCCGGCCCGGCCGCCGGGCTGTGCGTCGCGTTCGACGAGGGTGACGCGGCGTCCGGCGCCGAGCAGGTGCAGGGCGGCCGAGAGTCCGGCGAGTCCGGCGCCGACCACGACGACGTGGTCCGTGCGTCCGGGCAGGGTGCGGCGCGTCATCGGGCGGTCTCCTTCGTGCCGGAGGTGGTCGGGGTTCCGGTGCCGTCGGGGCCCGGGGCGGGGGCGGGCGGCCGGAGCGGGGTGGGCGAGGGCGCGGCGTTTTCGGGCGCGGAGGGCGCGTCGGGCGCGACGGGCGCGTTGGGCTCGTTGGGCGCGGCGGGCGCGGAGGGCGCGTCTGGCGGCGCGTCGCAGGGCGTCCCGTCGGCCGCCGAGCGCAGCAGGCTCCGCAGCCGGTGGGCGCTCTGCGGCACCAGGAAAGCGCAGTCGAAGTGGCGCAGACCCTGGGTGACGAGCCGGGTGATCTTGGTTTCGACCGCGGCCCGGGCGCCCGTCGCGACGAGGACCTCCCGCACCTCGTCGAGGCCTGCCGGGGTCAGCTCCGCGTCTCCCAGGGACCGTTCGAGCACGGCCAGGGCGGCGTGGTCCCCGGTGGCCTCGGCGCGGGCCCGGGCGAGGGCGGTCAGGTAGGTCGCCTTGCCCTCGCGGATGTCCCCGCCGCCGGGCTTGCCGGTGCGCAGCGGGTCGCCGAAGACGTCGTTCAGGTCGTCCCGCAGCTGGAACGCCATGCCGATCCGGCGGCCGGCCGAGCACAGGGCGAGCAGGGTGGTGTCGTCCGCGCCCGCGAGGGTGGCGCCCAGGGCGAGCGGCCGTTCCACCGAGTACAGGGCGCTCTTGAGGCAGGCGGCGCGCAGTGCCCGTGGCAGGGACCGTGCCGCCGTGGTCTGCCCGTGGACGTCCAGGTACTGGCCGGCGACCATCTCCGTGCGCATGTCGCTCCACAGGCGGCGCACCGCGGTCGCGGTCCACGCGGGCAGCGGGGTCTCGGCCACCAGGTCGTCGGCCCAGACGAGCGCCAGGTCGCCGGCCAGGATCGCGGCGCACTCCCCCAGGCGGCCGACCCGGGCGGGCGCCGCTCGGCCGGCGTACTGGGCGCGTACGTCCGCGTGAAGGGCGGGCCGTCCGCGGCGCCGTACCGCGCCGTCCATGACGTCGTCGTGGACGAGGGCGCAGGTCTGCAGCAGTTCGAGCGCGGCACCGATCCGCAACCCGGCCTCGGCGGTTGCCGGGTCGGACGCGCCGCACGCGCGCAGGGACCACCAGAGCAGCCGGGCCCGGGTCCGTTTGCCGCCTTCGCGGGTGAAGCGCGCCACCCGTTCGGCCAGGTCCTTCGCGAACAGCGGGTCGGCGGCACGGGCACGGGCGAGGCGGTCGGCCAGCACGCGGTCGAGCGTCCGGGCGACGGCGGCGGACACGTCCGCGTCGACATCGGCGGACACGTCGGCATCGGCGGGCACGTCCGCGTCGGCAGCGGCCTGGTCCGGTGCGGGTGCGCTCCCCGTACGACCCGCGTCTCCCACGCCGCTGGCTGCTCCCGCGCCGTCGGCGTCCCCCGCGCCACTGGCGTCCCCCGCGCTGTCCAGGAGGGACACGCCGGCCCCGACGGCCGCTGCCGTGGCGTCCGGCCGCGTCCGGACGGGGGATCCCGGCGGGGCGACCAGGCGTGGCACGGGCGGCGGCGGGGCCGCGTGGTGACCCTTCGCCTGTGTGGGGCGCATCCCGGTTCCTCTCGTCGTGCTCGTCGTTGCTCCGTCACCCACGTCCTTCCGCCCGGGCGGCGGCTGCGGATGCGGCACAGACGTGCCCGTTCCGGCCGTACGGCTCCCTGTCCATGCCTCCGTTCGGCGGCGCCGCGTGCCCTGCGGGGTGGCGTGTCGGCCGTGTCCTCGCCCGCCACGCATCCATCAGGGCCCGGATGCGGGAAGTGACGGGTGGAGGCGGGAACGTGCGCAGCGAGCGGAACGGAGGAGACCGGCGTGCTGGAGACGGACGTCGCCGTCCTGGGGGCGGGCGCCGCGGGGCTGTCCCTCGCCCACCGGCTGGCCGGGCACGTGCCGGGCGCCCGGACGCCCTCCGTGCTGCTGGTGGACGCGCCGCCGGGGCCGCTGCGGCCGCCGCCGCGCACCTGGTGCTTCTGGGAGTGCGGCCGTGGCCGGTTCGACGCGGCGCTGCGCGCCGACTGGCGGCGGCTGCGGGTGCGTCCGCCCACGGGCACCCCGGTCGAGGGGGACATCACCCCGCTGCGCTACAAGATGATCCGTTCCGACGACTTCGAGTACCTGGTCGGGCGGGACCTGGCGCGCAGTCCGAACGTACGGCGGCTGGAGGCGGCCGCCGAGACGGTGGAGGACGTGCCGGGGGGTGCCCACGTCCGGGTGCGGACCGCCGGCGGCGGCACCGAGGTGGTGCGCGCCCGCTGGGTGTTCGACTCCCGCCCGCCCGGCAGTCTGCCGGCCGCGCGGACCACCCTGCTGCAGCACTTCCACGGCTGGTTCGTCCGCACGGCCCGGCCGGTCTTCGACGCCCGCGCCGTGGAGCTGATGGACTTCCGCACGCCGCAGCCGTCCGACGGCCTGTCCTTCGGTTACGTCCTGCCGCTCGGCCCGCACGAGGCGCTGGTGGAGTACACCGAGTTCTCGCCGCGCACCCTCACGCGGGACGGTTACGAGTCGGCGGTGCGGCAGTACGCCGACGAGGTGCTGCGGCTCGGCGAGGCACGGATCGTCGCGACGGAGACGGGGGTCATCCCGATGACGGACGCGCCGATGCCGCGTCAGGTGGGCGCGTCGGTGTTCCGGATCGGTGCCGCCGGTGGCGCCACCCGGCCCGCCTCCGGCTACACCTTCGCCGGTGTGCAGCGCCAGACCCGGGCCGTCGCCGCGGCCCTGCGCCACGGGCGGCGGCCGGTGCCGCCCGTCCCGCACTCCGCGCGGGCGCGGGCCATGGACGCCGTCCTGCTGCGGGCCCTGGACAGCGGCCGCGTCGACGGCCCGGCCCTGTTCTCCCGGCTGTTCGCGCGCGTCCCCATGGAGCGGCTGCTGCGTTTCCTCGACGGCCGCACCCGGCTGCACGAGGACCTCTCCGTCGGCCTGCGCACCCCGGCCGGGCCGATGCTGCGTTCCGCGGCGGAGCTGTTCTGGCTGCCGCGTCGCCCCTTCGACTGATCCGCCCTCCCCCGCCCCGGCCTACCCGTCCTCCTCGACCTGCCCTTCCTGTCCTGTCCGCCCGACCTCGACCCGCCCTTCCCGCCCTGTCCGCCCGCCCCTTCCCCCGACGGAGTCCGCATGACCCTGCTGCGCGACGAGGACCTCGCCGCCGCCTTCGACCACGCCTCCCGCACCTACGACGCGCTGGTGGCCGTCAACCCCGGCTACCACGCGCACCTGCGCCGCTCGGTGCGCCGGCTCGGCCTGCCCGGGCACGGCACGGGACTGCGCCTGCTGGACCTCGGCTGCGGCACCGGCGCCTCGACCGCCGCCCTGCGCTCGGTGCTGCCGGGCGCGGACATCACGGCCGTGGACGCCTCGTCCGGCATGCTGGCACGGGCCGCCGCCAAGCCTTGGGCGCGGGAGGTGACCTTCGTGCACGCGCCCGTGGAACGGCTGGCGCGGGCCGGGGTGCGCGGACCGTTCGACGCCGTGTTCGCGGCCTACCTCTTCCGCAACGTCACCGACCCCGACGCCGTGCTGGCCACCGTGCGCGGGCTGCTGCGGCCGGGGGGACGGCTGGGCGTGCACGAGTACACGCTCGGCGGGCGCCGCGTGGACCGCGTGGTGTGGACGCTGGTGTGCCGCGGTGTCGTCCAGCCCGTCGCGGGCCTCCTCGGGGACGCCGCGCTCTACCGCCACCTGTGGCGCAGCGTCGCGGAGTTCGACACCGCCCCGCGCTTCGCGGGCCGGCTGCGCGCGGCCGGCTTCGACCGGGTGCGGGCCCTGCCGCTGCCGGGCTGGCAGACGGGCATCGCCCACACGTTCGTGGCCCGCCGGGCGGACACCGGCCCGCGGGAGGCGCGATGAGCGGCACCCGCACGGACCGCGCCGGCAACGCCCGCAGAGGCCGGGACCGGAGGGCCCGCGTGCTGCCCGCCCGGCCGGGAAGCCCGCGCGTCGAGGGCGTCCGTCCCACCACCGCCGTGGTCGGCGGCGGAATCGCCGGGCTCGCCGCCGCGACCGCGCTCGCCGAGCGGGGGGTGGCCGTCACGCTGTACGAGCGGCAGCCGTACCTCGGCGGCCGGGTCGGCGGCTGGCCCACCCGGCTGCGCGACGGCAGCCCGGTGACGATGAGCCGGGGCTTCCACGCCTTCTTCCGCCAGTACTACAACCTGCGGGGGCTGCTGCGCCGTACGGATCCGGGCCTGGAGCGGCTCACCGCGCTGCCGGACTATCCGCTGCTGCACGCCGGCGGACTGCGCGACGGTTTCCGGCACGTCCCGCGCACCCCGCCGTGGAGCGCGCTCGGTTTCGTCGCGCTCAGCCCCTCGTTCCGCCTGCGGGACCTGCGGGCCATGGACCCGGTCGCGGCGCTGCCGCTGCTCGACGTCCGCGTCCCGGAGGTGTACGAACGCCTCGACGGCACCAGCGCGTACGACTTCCTGGACGCCGTGCGGTTCCCCGCGAGCGCCCGCCATCTGGCGTTCGAGGTGTTCTCCCGGAGCTTCTTCGCCGACCCGCGGCACCTGTCCGCGGCGGAGATGGCGCTGATGTTCCACATCTACTTCCTCGGGTCCGCCGAGGGCCTGCCGTTCGACGTGCCCCGCTCCCCGTTCCCGGCCGCATTGTGGGACCCGCTGGCCGCCTATCTGGGACGGCACGGGGCCGAGGTGCGCACCGGTACGGCCGTCGAGGGGATCACCCCGCGGCCGGACGGCGGCTACGAGGTGGCCACCGACCGGGAGGAACGGCGCCACGACACCGTCGTACTGGCCCTGGACGCGGCGGGGCTGCGCTCTCTCGTCGCCCGCTCCGGGCGGCTGGGCGACGGCCCGTGGCGCGAGCGGATCGGGCGGCTGCGCACCGCCCCGCCGTTCCTGGTCAGCCGGCTGTGGCTGGACCGGCCCGTCGCCGCCGACCGGCCGGGCTTCCTCGGCACCAGCGGATTCGGCACCCTCGACAACGTCAGCGTGCTGGAGCGCTGGGAGGACGAGGCGGCCCGCTGGGCCGCGCGCACCGGGGGTTCGGTCGTGGAGCTGCACGCGTACGCGGTACGGCCGGAGGCGGCCCGGGACGTCGAGGAGAAGCTTCTGACCGGCCAACTGCACCGGGTGTATCCGGAGACGCGAGCGGCCTCGGTCGTCGACGCCCGCCATGTGTGGCACGACGACTGTCCGCTCTTCCCGGTGGGCGGCTACGCCGACCGGCCGACGGTCCGCACCCCGGATCCCGGGCTGGTGGTGGCCGGCGACCTGGTGCGCACCGACCTGCCGGTGGCACTGATGGAACGCGCGGCGACGACCGGGCTGCTGGCCGCCGACGCGCTGCTGGAGCGGTGGGGCGTGCGGGGCCCGGCGCTGTGGACGGTGCCGGACCGCGGACGCGTGGCGGCGCTGCGGAGACTGGCCGGGTGGGCGGGACGGTGAGTCCGGGCGCGAACCGGTGGGCTGCGGCGGGGTGTCGAGCAGAACGGTCGTGTCGGGCTGCTCCCGGGTCAGCGTCGCCTTCACCGGTCTGACGGATGCCGGGCTCCCCGTGCCGCCCCGTTGAGCGGCGCGGGGAGTCCGTGAGTCCGTGGTGGTGCCGTGTCAGCCGGCGACCGGCCGGCGGGCCGGAGTCCGCAGGGTGGCCCGCAACCGTCCTGGCGAGAGGGTGAGCTGGGGGATCTTGGGGACCGTGACGGTGTCGCGGTCGAGTTCCATGTCCCAGCGGGCGACGAGGGTCGACAGCAGGAGCGTCCCCTCCAGCAGGGAGAACTCGTCGCCCACGCACTTGCGGGCGCCGCCGCCGAACACGGTGGCGGGGACGCGGGGTTTGCGGCCGTCCTCCGTTCGCCAGCGCTCGGGGTCGAAGTGGTCCGGGCGCTCGTACAGTCCGGGCAGGCGTCCGATGAGGTACGGGCTGTAGGCGATGGTGGTGCCCTGGTGGACGGCGTGCCGGCCCAGGTGGGTGTCGGTCTCCGTGCGGCGGGTGAGGAACCAGCCCGGCGGGTACATCCGGATCGCCTCCAGGAGGACCTGCCGGGTGTACGGGAGCCGCGGCACATCGTCCCAGCCGGCCGCGCGCCCGGGCAGCACGGTGCGGGCCTCCTCGGTGAGCCGGGCGCGCACCTCGGGGTGTGCGTCGGCCAGGTACAGGGCCCAGCTGATGGCGCCGGCGGTGGTCTCCGTCCCGGCGGAGTACATGGTGACGGCCTGGTCGACCAGTTCGTCGTCCGACAGGGCGGGGGCGTCGCTGTCGGGGTCGCGGGCGGCCATCAGCAGGGACAGCAGGTTGGTCTCGCCGTCGGGGGTACCGCGTCGCCGGTACTCGGCGGTCAGCCGGGTCATGGTCCGGCGGACCCGGTCGGTGGCCTCCAGGTAGCGGACGTTGCCGGGCGTGCGGATACCGCGCAGGGCTCTGGGCAGCAGGGTGTGCATGCTGAAACCGGCCAGCAGGGTGTCGAAGTCCGTCACCAGGCGGTGGTGGTCGGCCGGGTCGAGCCGGGAGCCGAAGATCGCGGAGACCACGACGTCGGCGGCGATGCCGCGGATGGCGGTGGTGACGTCGAGGGTCTGTCCGGCCCGCCAGCCGCTGATGATCGCGTCCATGCGCTCGCTCATGATCCGCGCGTAGTCCGGGAACCTGCCGGCGCGGAACGCCGGCTGGACGAGCCGGCGCTGCCGGCGGTGCTCGTGGGCGGGGCAGGTGGCGAGGCCCTGGCCGCCGGCCTCGCGCAGCCGGTCGAAGAGCGGGCCGCCCTTGTCGAAGACCCGGTCGTGGACGAGCATCGTGCGGACCAGCTCGGGGTCGCAGACCAGGACGACGGGCACGGACCCGAGCCGGATCGTCACCAGGGAACCGTGGGCGGGCAGGGTGCGCAGGAAGGCGAGCGGGTCGCGCAGGAAGGCGGGCAGGTGGCCCAGGACGGGCAGCGCGCCGGGCGCCACCGGGATGGTGGACACTCGCTGCGGGGTCGGCACGGTGATCGTTCCTCCTCGGGGAGACACAGGGAGACGGGGCCGAACGGCCGGCACCGGGCTGCGTGGTCGGGTGGTGGCGCGCCGGGCGGGCGCCGCACCGGCCGGGCAGGGCGCGGACGGGTGACCGGGCGGCGACGGCGGGCGCGCTCACGGGGCAAAGCCGGTCGACGGGAGTGGGCAGTGCGACCGCGTGGCGAGGGAACCGGCGAGCACGCCTGGAGCGAAAGGGTTCGGCACGGCGCTCGGGAGCTCCTCACTCTAGGGACCGCCTCACAAGGCGTCCACCGTCCTTTTCCGCCATCCGGGCCGAACTCGCCGATGTTCGCGCATTATTCGGCGCATTCCCGTGCCGGTGCACCTCTCCTCCACCATCCCTGGACCGTTGTTCAGGCGATATTGCAGGTGCCTGCTCCTATCCTCGTCTCGGTCCCGCCTGGGATCACGGAGGGAGGAAGTACGGATGACGGAGACTTCTGCTCCGATCGAAAACGAATCCCCGCCCTCGCCGCCGGAACTCGATTCCGCGACGACGGTGGGAAATCGGCTCCGAACGGATCTGGAACGCGTCCGGGAACGGATGCGGGCCCTCGCCCTGCCGCCGGACCGAAGGATCCGCCCGCCCGTCGCGCACGGACTGGAGCGTTCCGGCCGGATGCTGCGGCCGGCCCTGGCCCTGCTCTCCTCGTATCTGCTGGAGGAGCGGCCGGGCGTCACCTCGCAGCGGGTGATCGACGGTGCGGCGGCGGTGGAGATCCTGCATCTGGCCACGCTGTTCCACGACGACGTGATCGACCGGGCCCCCCTGCGCCGCGGCCGGCCCACCGTCAACGCGCGGTACGGGGACTCCCTGGCACTGCTCGGCGGCGATTACCTGCTGGCCCGCTGTATGCACATAGCCGCCTCGCTGGGCGCGGACCGGCTGAGCGAGATGGCGCAGACGCTGATCGACATATGCGCGGGCCAGATGATCGAGACTCGTCAATTGTTCGATCCGCGGCGCACCGAAGAGGACTACTTCGACGCCATCGCGGGAAAGACCGCCCGACTGCTGAAAGCTGCGTGCACCACGGGGGCGTTGGCGCCCGGCGCGACAGACGAGAGCGCAGCGGTCCTGGAGTATTTCGGGGAAAAACTCGGCATGGCGTTCCAGATCTGGGACGACATTCTCGACATCACCGGTCAGGGCACCGGGAAACAGCCGGGGCAGGATATCGCCAACGGCGTCTACACCCTTCCGGTCATCGATGCGATCCGGGCCTGTCCCGAGCGTCTTCTGCCTCTGCTGGACGACGGTCCACCGACACCCGAGGCATGCCGTGAACTGATCGCGGTGGTGTGGGAATGCGGAGCCGTGGGCCGCGCCGCGGAGGTGGCCCGACGGCATATGGCGGATGCCCTGCGGGCGGTCGAGTCCCATGCCGCGTTCGCCGGCCGCGCCCCCGCGATCCGGCAGCAACTCCGTTCCCTGGTCGGCACGTTCGCCTCCCAGCACCCGGCTCTGCGGGTGCTCGACGCGGCGACGGTCGGCGCCGCCGTCCCGGACTCGGCGGTCAGCGCCGCCGTCCCGGACCCGGTGGTCAGCGCCGCCGTCCCGGACTCCGCGATCACCGCCGCCCTCCCGGACCCCGCCGCGACCGCCCCGGACGCCTTCGAGGCGATGGCCCGCACCTGATCACCGTCCGGTGGCCCCGGCCGGCCCGTCCTCGTTCAGACCCTGCCCGGACCCCGGTCCGCCCGACCCGTCACCCACGCGCACCGCACCGCACCGCACCGCACCGCACCGCACCGCACCGGAAGGCGATCATGACGGCGCTGCGAGCACAGTTCATCTCCGACTACGACGGTCTCGCCGACCGCTGGTGGGACCCCCGCGGCCCCCTCGCCCCGCTTGGCTGGATCGCCCGGGCCCGCGCCCGCTTCGTGCCCCCGGCCGGGCCGGGCGGCGGCCAGGCGCTCGATGTGGCCTGCGGCGGCGGGCTGTTCGGCCCGTACCTGAAGGAGCTGGGGTACCGGGTGCACGGCGTGGATCTGTCCGCGCTGTCCCTGCGGGAGGCGCTGCGGCACGGCTTCGACAGCGTGGTGCGCGCCGACATCTCCCGGCTTCCCCTCGCCGACGCCTCCTTCGACGTGGTCACCGCCGGGCAGTGCCTGGAACACGTTCCGGACCCGTACGCGGTCACCGCCGAGCTGTGCCGGGTCCTGCGCCCCGGCGGCACGCTCGTCGTCGACACCGTCGCGAACACCCGGCTGGCCCGGTTCGTCGCGATCACGCTCGCCGAGAACCTTCCGCTGCCGGGGCGGCCGGAGCGCGGCACCCACGACCACCGGCTGTTCGTCGACCGGACCCGCCTGGTCGGGGTCGCCCGTGACCACGGGGTGCCGCTGCGGCTGACCGGCCTCCGGCCCGGTCTCCGCGACGGGTTCGGCTACCTGTTGGGCCGCCGCGCCGACGTCCGCATGGTGACCACGTCCTCCACCGCCGTCCTCTTCCTCGCAGCCGGAAGGAAATCGTGACCAGTCAGCCCACGACCGCGCGCCCCGTCTCCCGGCTCCGGCCGGCCGGCGCGCGCCCCTCGGTCCGCACGTGGATCGTCGGGGCGCGGCCGAAGACGCTGCCCGTGACCGCCGCCCCGATCGCCGTCGGCACCGGCGTGGCCGCCTCCCTGGGGCCCGTCTCCTTCTGGCGTTCGGTTCTGACCGTCCTGTTCGCCCTGGGCTTCGTGCTCGGCACCAACTTCTTCAACGACTACAGCGACGGGGTCCGCGGGGTGGACGAGGGCCGGGTCGGCCCGACCCGCCTGGTGGCCTCGGGCCAGGCCGCGCCGCGGTGGGTCTTCCGCTCCGGTGTGGTCCTGTACGGCGTCGGCGGCGTGAGCGGCGTGGTGCTCGGCGCGACTGTCTCGTGGTGGCTGCTCGCCCTGGCCGTCGTCTGCGCCCTGGGCGGCTGGTACTACACCGGCGGCCGCCGCCCGTACGGCTACCGGGGGCTCGGCGACCTCGGCATCTTCCTCTTCCACGGGGTGATCGCGGTGTGCGCGACGGTCTTCATCCAGTGCGGCGAGATCCCGGCGACGGCGGTGCCCGCCTCCCTGCCGGTGGGCCTGCTCTCCGTGGCCCTGCTCACCACGAACAACCTGCGGGACCTGCCGACCGACGCGGCCGGTGGCAAGATCACCGTGGCGGTGCGGCTGGGCGACCGGCGTACCCGCGTGTACTACACCGCGACCGTGGTCGCCGCGTTCGCGTCCGCCGCCGCGCTGCTCCCCGTACGGCCGTGGGCCTGGCTGGTCGTGGGCGCGCTTCCGTTCGCCGTGCTGCCCGTGGCCCGGGTCGTGCGCGGCGCACGCGGCCGGGACCTGATCCCCGTACTGGAGCACACCTGCCTGCTGCTGCTGGTGTTCGGTGCCCTGCTCACCGCCGGGGTGGCGCTGTGAGCGCCGCCCGGCGGGCCGCCGGCCACCCGGGCGCCGGACCCTCGCCCGCCGGCCACCGGGCCGCCCCCGCCCGCGGCGTCCTACCGAGCGACACCCCCGAGAGCGGCGCCCTGCCGAACCGCGCCCCCGAGGGCGGCGGAGACCCCGCCACCCCGGGCCCCGCCCCGGACCATGAGGTCCTGGTCATCGGGGCGGGCTTCGCCGGCATCGGCACCGCCATCGCGCTGCGGAAGGCGGGCGTGACGGACTTCCTGGTGGTCGACGAGCAGGACGACGTCGGCGGGAGCTGGCACGCCAACCGGTATCCCGGCATCGCCGTCGACATCACCTCCTTCTCCTACTCCTTCGCCTTCGAGCCCTACCCGCACTGGTCGCGGGCCTTCCCGCCCGGAGCCGAGCTGAAGGCGTACGCGGACCACTGCGTCGACACGTACGGCCTGCGGGCGCGGCTGCGGACGGGCGCGCGGGTGACCCGGGCCGACTGGGACGAGACCGCCCACCTGTGGAGGGTGCGGTTCGCCGGCGGTGCCACGCTGACCGCCCGGTTCGTGGTCTGCGCCACCGGCTGGCTCACCAAGCCGAAGACGCCGGACCTGCCCGGCCTGGACCGGTTCCGGGGCCCGGTCGTGCACACCGCGCGCTGGGACCCGCGGGTCGAAACGGCCGGGCGGCGGGTCGGGGTGATCGGCACGGGTGCCTCCGCGGTCCAGCTGGTGCCCCGGCTCGCGCCCGAGGCCGCACGGCTCGACGTGTTCCAGCGCACCCCGATCTGGGTGTTCCCCAAGCCGGACGTGCCCATCCCCCGGGCGGTGCGCCGCGTCTTCGCCGCCGCCCCGTGGACCCAGCGGTCGATCAGCCGGGCCACCGACGCCGTCACCGAGCTGAGCTTCGTCCTCGCCATGATCCACTACCGCAGGTTCCCCTTCCTGGTGCGGGCGGGCGAGGCGGTGTCCCGTCTGTACCTGCGCCGTCAGGTCCGCGGCGACCGGGATCTGATCCGCCGGCTGACGCCCCGTTACCGGCTGGGCTGCAAGCGGCCGTCGTTCGGCAGCGGCTACTGGCGTGCGTTCACCCGCCCGAACGTCGAGCTGGTCACCGAGTCCGTCACGGAGGTCACCGAGACCGGCGTGCGCACCGCCGACGGCGTCCATCACGACCTGGACGTGCTGGTGCTGGCCACCGGCTTCCACGTGCTGGACAACCTGCCGCCCTTCCCCACGCACGGGGCGGGCGGCCGGGACCTGCGGGAGTTCTGGCGTACCGAGCGCTTCCAGACGTACGAGGGCACGGCCGTGAAGGGCTATCCGAACCTGTGGTTCATCGTGGGCCCGTACTCGTTCACCGGCGGTTCCTGGTTCGGGATGATCGACTACCAGCTGACCCACATCCTGCGGGTCATCGGCGAGGCCCGGCGCCGCGGGGCCACCGAGGCGGCCGTCCGCCCGGCCCGCCACGACCGGTCCTTCCGGCGGACCCTGCGCCGCCAGGGCGACACCGTCTTCCTCGACCCCAGCTGCCGGGGCACCAACAGCTACTACCTCGACGAGCACGGGGACGCCCCGGCCGTCCGGCCCGCCAGCACCCGCACCGCGGGGCGGCGGGCCCGCACCTTCGACCTCGACGACTACCGGTACCGACGGGCGGGAGACCACCGTGCCGACCTTCTCTGAACTGCGCGGCCGCGACCGGTCGCTGTGCCTGTTCCACGCCCTGTTCGCCCTCGGCGGCTTCCTCGTCATGGGGGCCATGGCGGTCACCTTCGTCGTCCGCAACGCCGACGCCGGACCGCTCGGACTCGTCGGGAACTTCCTCGACGACTCCCTGGACACCCTCGCCGGCCGCTTCGTCTACGCCGACCTCTTCCTGATCTGGGCCGGCCTGGGCGTGTGGATGGTGACCGAGTCCCGCCGCTGGGGGATCCGGCACGTCTGGGCGTACATCGTCGGCGCCCCGGCGCTCGCCCTGTGCGTGAGCTTCGCCGTCTTCATGTACGTACGCCAACTGCACATCGTGGCCGCCCGCGCCCGGGGCGAGGACCTGGAACGCACGGCACCCGTCCCCTCCTTCGACCACATCCCGACGAAAGGCAGCCGGGCATGACCACCGAGGCCATCGACCCCGCCGGAACCACCGCGGAGGCCGCCGACGCGCTCCCGGCGTCCGTCCGCCGCTCCCTGGCCCTGGCCGCCGCCGCGCTGCGCGACCGCCAGGACCCCTCCGGTCACTGGAAGGGGGAATTCGAGACCAGCCTGATCGGCGAGTCCGGCGAGGTCATCCTGCACCACTTCCTGCGGCTGCCGGACGACGGCCGGCGGGCCGAGGCGGCCCGGACCATCCTCGCCGAGCAGTCCCCGGACGGCGGCTGGGCCTCGTACCACGGCGGGCCCGACGAACTGCTGCTCTCCGTCTTCTGTTACGTCGCCCTGCGCCTGGCCGGACACGACAAGGACGAACCCGAACTGCTCGCCGCCGCCGCGGCCGTCCGGCGGCTCGGCGGCGTCGAGTCCGTCGACAACCTGCTCATGCTGGCCTGGCTGGCCGTCATCGGGCTGTGGCCGTGGCGGGACATCCCGCTCGTCCCGGCCGAGATCGTGCTGCTGCCCAGCCGTTTCCCCGGCAACATCTTCCAGTTCGGCGCGGCCGCGCGCGGCATCGTGGTCGCCAACAGCCTCTTCATGGCGACGCGTCCCGTGGTCCCGGCCGGTTTCGACATCCGGGAGCTGTTCGCCGACCCGCGGGCCCGCCGCCGGCTCCCCCGCTCTCGCGCGGTCCGCGCCGCGACCACGCTCAGCCACTGGTACGGCCGCCACCCGGTCGGGTTCCTGCGCCGCCGCGCCCTGGACAAGGCCGCGAGCTGGCTGGAGCGCACCCAGGAGACGGACGGCAGCTGGGGCGGCAACTGGCCGCAGACCGCCAACGTGGTCATGGGCCTCGACGCCATCGGACTGGGCCGCGACCACCCCGTCGTGCGGGCGGCGCTGGCCGGCCTGGACCGGTACGTGGTGGAGCGGGACGCGCGCGGGCACCGCCGCATCGAGATGTGGACCTCCGTGGTCATGGACACCGCGCTGGCCCTGACGGCCACCGTCATGGCGGGCGGGCCCGCCGCGGAGTCCGCCACCGGGCCGGCCGTCCGCTGGCTGCTGGACCACCAGGTCACCGAGCCGGGCGACTGGGCCGTGCTCACCGAGAAACCCGAACCCGGCGGCTGGCCGTACGAGTTCACCAACAACGCCAACCCCGACTGCGACGACACCTCCTGGGCCGTCGCCGCGCTGCGCCGGCTCCATCCGCGCGGCGCCGACCCCACCGTCGACGAGGCCATCGCCAAGGCCGTGCGCTGGATGGAGTCCCAGCAGTGCGCGGACGGCGGCTGGGCCGCCTTCGAGCCGCTGCGCTGGAACCTGCCCGGCCGTGACGCCCTGGCCCGTATCGGCTTCCTGGAGGCGCCCTCCGCCGACATCACCGGGCACGTCCTGGAAGCGCTCGGGCTCGACGGGCGGGCGGACACGCCCGCCGCCCGCCGGGGCATCGCCTGGCTGCGCCGCACCCAGCGGGCCGACGGGTCCTGGCCCGGCTGGTGGGCCTGCTACCACCTGCACGGGACCAGCGCCGCCGTCACCGGACTCACCGCCTGCGGCGTCCCCGGCTCCGACCCCGCGGTGGTCCGGGCCTGCGACTGGATCACCGCCCACCAGCAGCCCGACGGCGGCTGGGGCGAGGACATCCGCGCCCTGAGCGACCCCGACTGGGCCGGGCGCGGCGAGAGCACCCCCTCGCAGACCGGGTGGGCACTGCTCGCGCTGGTCGCGGCGGGGCACACCGGCACCCCGGCGGTCCGGCGCGGGCTGGAGTACCTGGTCCGTACCCAGCGCGAGGACGGCGACTGGGACGAGCCGCAGCACACCTGGGTGGTCCATCACGACGGCCTGTACTGGCGCGACAGCCTGCTCCGGCTGATCTACCCCGCCATGGCCATGGCCGCGTGGACGGCCCGCGCCGCAGGCGCAACCGGCGCCGACACCGCCGCCCATGACGATGCCCATGGCGACGCCGAAGGGACGGGTGCGCGATGACCGACGTGACCGTGATCGGCGGCGGCCTGGCCGGCATGACCGCCGCCTGGACCCTGCGCTCCCGCGGCATGCGGGTGCGGCTGCTGGAGGCGACGGAGGAACTCGGCGGCATGGCCGGCGCCCGGGTCGTCGACGGCCGCCTCGAGGACCACGGCGTACACATCTTCCCCGCCTGGTACCGCAACACGCTGCGGCTCGTGGACGAGCTGGGGATCGCCGGAAACCTGCGGGAGACACGCGAGTTCACCCAGCTGCTGCCCAGCGCCGACGGCACCCGGGTGCGCCCGGCCGGGCCGTCCCTCGCCGACCGGCTGCTCCTGCTGTACGGCGTGGTGGACCTGCTCGCGCAGCGGTTCGGCCACGATGACCGGTCACTGCACGACTTCCTCGGCGACCGGTGGTACCTCACCCGGGCCGCGACCGCCGACATCGAGCACCTGTTCGTGGCGTCGAGCGCGGCGGAGAGCACCGCCGTCTCCGCGGCCGGATTCCGCGGCAGTGTCGCGGCGTTCGCCCGGCATCCGGGCCGGGTCCGGATGCCCCGCGGTGACCTGCACACCTGGTTCATCGGGCCGTTCCGCCGCCGGCTGGAGGCGGCCGGGGTGGAGATCGGCACCGGCACCGAGCTTGTGGACGTCACCGTGACCGGCGACCGGCTGACCGGTCTGACGCTGCGCCGCACGCGCGGCGACGGCGAGCGCGTCACCGTCCACGAGGAGGTCGCCGGCCATGTGGTCCTGGCCGTCCCGCACGGCCGGCTCGCCGCCCTCGGACCGGCCGTCACCGCGGCGCTGCGTCCCGCCGACGGGGTGCTCGGCCTCACGTCCCGCCCCCTGGGCGCCCTGCACCTGTGGCTGCGGCGCCGGCTTCCCGGCCTGCCCGAGGAGCACATGAGGCTGGTCGGCTCGCCGCACGCCCTCACCCTCGTCGACGTCGGCCGGGCCTGGGACGAGGGCCGTTCGTCCGTCCTCAACTGCGTGGTCGGCCGGGTCTCCCGACTGGCCCATCTGTCCGACGAGAAGGCCGTCGAGGTCCTCGTCGAGGAACTGCGCGACTACCTCCCGGCGCTCACCCCCGAGGACATCGAGCACGTCTGCCTCCAGCGCCACACCACCGCCCCGTTCTACGCCCCGGGCCCCGGCCACCACCGGCTGCGCCCGCACGCCGGGACCGCGCTCGCCAACCTGCACATCGCCGGGGACTTCTGTGCCGCCCCGCCGGGTGTCGCCGGCATGGAGAGCGCGGTGCGGTCGGGTCTGGCCGCGGCGGAGTCCGTCCGGCGTGTCCTGCGGCCCGGCGGTCCCCCGGTCCCCATCCGCCGTATTCGCACGGTCGCCCCCACCCTCGCCCGCGTGGTCCGGGCCGTGCTCACCCCGGTGGCCGCCGCGGCCCGGCCGACCGCCCGGCGTGCGGAGCGGGCCCGATGAGCGCCGGGGTCGCCCTGGTGACGGGCGCGGCCGGCGGGATCGGCGCCGCCGTCACCCGGCTGCTCGCCGAGTGCGGGGACACGGTCGTGGCCGTGGACGCCGACCGGGCCCGGCTCGCCGGCCTCGTCGGCTCGCTGCGGGCCGACGGACTCGCCGTCCACGGACGGCACGCCGACGTCACCCGCGCCGCCGAGGTGACCGCCCTGGTCGACGCGGTGGAGGAGACCGAGGGCCCGATCGAGCGGGTGGTGAACGCGGCGGGCGTGCTCAGGATGGCGCAGGCCCTGTCGCTGTCCGCCCGGGACTGGTCGGACACGCTCGCCGTCAACGCCACGGGCGTGTTCCACGTGTCCCGCACGGTCGTCGACCGGATGGTGACGCGCCGCCGGGGTGCCCTGGTCACCGTTGCCTCCAACGCCGCCGGCACCGCCCGCGCGGGGATGGCCGCCTACGCCGCCTCCAAGGCGGCGGCGGTCGCCTTCACCAAGTGCCTCGGGCTGGAGGTCGCCCCGTACGGCGTCCGCTGCAACGTGGTCGCGCCCGGTTCCACGGACACGCCGATGCTGCACGGCATGCACCCCGCCGGCGCGGCGGCGGACGCCTCGGTGGCCGGGGACCCCGGCGCCTACCGGGTCGGCATCCCGCTGGGCAAGGTGGCGCAGCCGGCGGACGTCGCCCTGGCCGTCCGGTTCCTGCTGTCCGAGGAAGCGGGGCACATCACGCTGCACAACCTCACCGTCGACGGCGGCGCCACCCTCGGCGTCTGATCCCCACGCCGCGCGCGCCGGCCGCCCGCCGAGCCCGCTCGCACGAAAGGACCGTTCCGGCATGGCCGGTATACCTCCCATCGCACCGCACCGGCTCCCCGAGCCCGGCGAGCTGCCGGCCCCCGTCGTCGACTGGCGGGTCGACCCGGAACGCGCCGTGCTCCTCGTCCACGACATGCAGGAGTTCTTCCTATCCGCGTTCCCGCCCGGCACCGATCCCGTGACCGGCCTGGTCCGCAACGCGGCCCGGCTCCGCCGGCAGTGCGCCTCCCTGGGTGTCCCCGTGGCGTACACCGCGCAGCCCGGCGGGATGTCCCCGGCGGAGCGGGGGCTGCTCGCCGACTTCTGGGGGCCGGGCATGCGCACCCGCCCCGAGCACCGCCGGATCGTCGCTCCCCTCGCCCCCGGGCCGGACGACTGGCAGCTGGTCAAGTGGCGGTACAGCGCGTTCCACCGCACCGATCTGCTGGACCGGATGCGCGCGGCCGGCCGGGACCAGCTCGTCGTCTGCGGGGTGTACGCCCATGTCGGCGTCCTCGCGACGGCGGTGGACGCCTTCAGCCACGACATCCGGCCCTTCCTCGTGGCCGACGCCGTGGCCGACTTCTCCGCCGCCCACCACCGGGGGGCGCTGGCCTACGCCGCGGCCCGCTGTGCCGCGGTCGTCACCACGGACACGGTGTGCGAGACGCTGGCAGCCGCGGGTCGCGGCGGTAGCCGCGCGGCGGAGGCGGCCGCGGCGGAGGCGACC
>NZ_JBFATR010000053.1:0-44938 GCF_040678395.1 Streptomyces sp. NPDC052687
CCGCTGGAGTGCGGCGGGGCGGTGAGCGTGAGCCGCGGGCGCGGTGCGCGCGGCGGCCGGGAGAGCGGAAGCTCAGTCCACTTCCAGGACGGAGTTGTCGCCGAAGTTGACCACCGTGGTGATCTCGGTGTCGCCGATTTCGATGCCGTAGAAGTCGTAGTCGTCGGCGGCGGCGGCACCGGCACCTCCGACGACGACGGTGGCGGCGGGCCCGGCGGCGACGAGAATCGAGCGCAGACGCATGGTGTACCTCCTGGTGATCGGGACTACCGCTGCGAAGCCTCACCGGACTCCCGGCGACGGCAACTCGCGTGGGCCGTTGGCGGGAACGCCCCGCGCCGGACGCGGGCGCCGGGACCGGCCGCGCGGCGGGTGGGCGCCGAGCCCCGGGAGGGCGTTCGCGGGGTGCGTGTGTGTGAGTCTTGCGGGCGGCGCGGTCCGTACCCGCGGCGCATGGTGCGTACGGTGCGCAGGATGCCCGAGCCGAGCAGGGCTCGTGCGGTGCGCAGGGCGCGTACGGTGCGCAGGCCGCGCGGACGGACGCGTCGTGCGCAGGGCGCGTACGGTGCGCAGGCCGCGCGGACGGACGCGTCGCCGGGAGCGCCGCCCGCGCGGCCGCCTCCGACGCCGTACGCCCGTGGGCCGTCGCCGTTTTCGGGGAACTGAACGGGAGGACGACGACCGCCGGGAGGGGTCCGGCGGCGTCAGGGGGAGGAGACGAGTGATACCGGTGGTCAGGGAGTGGGCGCATCGCCGTCAGTCCTGGGCGGCCAGGGCCTCGCTGCTGGCCGCGGCCGCGGCACTGCTGCTGCCGCTCGTGGAGGGCGGTGTCCGCGGTCTGCTGCTGCTCGTGGCGGGGTTCGCGGGCCTGGTCGTGACGTTCGCCGCGCTGTGGTGGACGCTGTCGCGCCGGGGTGCGACACGGCTGGCGGCGGCGACGCTGGCGCTGCTCACGCCCGTCACGGTCGTCACGCTCTTCGCGCGGGCGAACCTGCTGTGGGTGGTCGTGGTGTCCGCGCTGCTGTGGTCGGCGGCCGTGGGGAGCGGCCGGTACGCGCTGCGCACCACGGGTCTGCGGAGCTCGCGGGCCAGGGAGTACCGCACTCCTCCCCCGCGGCGCCCCTTCCTGCTGCTCAACCCCCGTTCGGGCGGCGGGAAGGTGGAGAAGTTCGCGCTGCGGGAGAAGGCCGAGCGGCTCGGCGCGCGGGTCGTGCTGCTCGATCCGGACGAGCGGCAGGACGTGGTCGCGCTGGCCCGGGCGGCCGTCGCCGACGGCGCCGACCTGCTCGGGGTGGGCGGGGGCGACGGAACCCAGGCCCTGGTGGCGGCCGTGGCGGCGGAGCACGGCCTGCCGTTCATGGTGATCTCGGCGGGTACCCGCAACCACTTCGCGATGGACCTGGGCCTGGACCGCGACGACCCGGCGGCCGGCCTGGACGCGCTGACCGACGGTGTGGAGGTCCGCGTGGACCTGTGTTTCGCCGGGGACCGGCCGTTCGTGAACAACGCCTCGTTCGGCGTGTACGGGACGGTCGTGCAGAGCCCCGGCTACCGCGACGACAAGGTCGGCACAGCGCTCGAGCTGCTGCCCGAGCTGCTGACCCGGCAGCGCGGTCCGCGGCTGACGGCCACGGTGGGCCGCAGGACGATCGCCGATCCGCAGGCCCTCCTGGTCAGCAACAACCCCTACCGGCTGGACGATCCGTTCGGCTTCGGCCGGCGCCCCCGGCTGGACTCCGGCCGGCTCGGGGTGGTCGCCGTGAAGGTCGACAACGCGATCGAGGCGGCCGAGCTGTTCCTGGCCCCGCGGGGCCGGCTCACGACGACCTCGCACGACGTGATCGTCGACGCCGACACACCCGAGGTGGAGGCCGGGCTCGACGGTGAGGCCGTGGTGCTGCCCACCCCGGTCCGCTGCCGTATCGAACGCCGCGCGCTGCGCGTCCGCGTCCCCCGCGAACGGCCCGGCCTCTTCGACCCGCCGCCCCGCCTGGACTGGCGGCGGCTGCGCAAACTGGCGGCGGCGGTGGGGCATACGGCCGTCCGGTCCCGGGGCGAGCGGCGGGCGCGCGCGTGAGAGCCGGGCGGGGATTCCGCCTGGAGCGGAGGTGAACCGAGGGGCCACGGCGGCCGTGTACCTCATCACCCGCGCGGACCGGACGCTTTCGGCGCCCACCGGCCGTCACCCGGACCGCGGCGCGGGGAGAGCCGTGGAAGGAGCAGTACGTCCCGTGCCCACTGATCACGCGTGCCGCGCGGCCGCCGAGCAGGCCGCGCGCTGTCTGACCCCCGTGCGCCCGGTCCTGGTGCCCGCCGGCCAGGCGGAGCCGGCCGCCGACGCCGAGGTCATGCCGGTCGTCCTGCGCGAATACCTGGGCGTGCGCGCGCGTCCGTCCGCGTCCCGGGCCTCCGGGGGCAGGCGTCCGGCGCCGGTGGACGTCGCCACGGGCGCGGTCGTCCTCGGGATGTGTCTGGACGGCCTGCGGGCAGAGCTGACCGGCACGCTGGCGGCGTGGCACGCGGATCTGGGCACGCGGCTGCGCCAGGCGCTCACCGGTCCGCCCGCGGCGGGGCGGCAGGCCGACGCCTGGCAGCCGCTGGCGGATCTGCAGCAGCGCGCCCACGAGGTGCTGACCGCCGTCGCCGGCAGCGGCCGGGGCGGCGCGGCGGGGCCGCGGTCGCTCGTCGCGCGGTTCGTCCTGCTGGAGGACGCCGTCTGCGGCGTACTGCGCCGGATGGGCGTTCCCGCCGGGACGGCAGGCGCGTGTGCGGGCGGGCTCACCGCAGCGGCCGGTTCCCTGTTCGGGCTGGCCCTGGGCGAGGGCGACGGCGTGGCGGGCCGGCCCGTGTGACCGGACCGGCCGCCACGCCCTGACGCCGCGTCAGCGCAGGAAGGTGGCGCGCATGTGCTCGTCGATGCGCTTGGTCCAGGCGGCCTGGTCCAGGTCGGCGTAGGTGAACAGGTGCGGGCCGGACGAACCGGTGATCAGGTCGAGCGAGTCGGGGCGGGCCACGAACACCGACTCCAGCTGGCCGTCGCCCCGGCCGTACTCGCGCGGGAACCAGGTCTCGATCTCCTGCCAGTAGCCGACCTTGGAGTTCTCCCCGCCCCTGGGCGTGCCCAGCTTCACCTCGGCCTCGTCGAAGCGGAAGCCGAGGTCGACGTAGGCCTGGAGGATCGCGTCCTGGGCGGGCAGCGCGTGGACCTGGAACTCGTCGAAGTCGCCCTTGTCCACGGAGTTGTCGATGGCCA
Source organism: Streptomyces sp. NPDC052687 (assembly GCF_040678395.1). Taxonomy (NCBI): domain Bacteria; kingdom Bacillati; phylum Actinomycetota; class Actinomycetes; order Kitasatosporales; family Streptomycetaceae; genus Streptomyces; species Streptomyces sp. NPDC052687. Next base: position 3,254 of record NZ_JBFATR010000053.1, read on the forward strand.
GCTCGGTGCGCACGGCCACGCGCGCGCCGCGCAGCCGCCGGCCGCCCAGCACATGGGTGAGCGGCATCTCCCACGGCAGCTGGATCGCGATCCGCTCGGTGCGCTGCTCGCCCGCGTGCAGGGTCAGCGGGCCGTTCAGGGTCTCGGAGACGATGGTGAACGGGTTGTCCCAGCCGGTCTCCGACTGCTCGCGGTCCTCCGCGCGCGTCACCACGTCCAGCCGCAGCCGCTCCACGTCCACGTCCGCGCCGCCGCCGCGCAGGTGGACGGTGGCCTCCAGGACGTCGCCCGGACGGACCGTGGAGGTGGCCAGCACGGTGTCGACCTCGGGCGCGTTGATGCCGAGCGAGCTCAGGAACTTGCGGAATGCCATGAAAGGGGTCCCCCCTCGGGACGATCATGCCGAACTGTCCCGCGCACCCTACCCGCCGCCTCCGCGAGGGCCTGGGCGGCCCCGGCCGCGACCGGCGTGCAGGTTCGGGCGCCATGGCCGACACCGCTGATCTCATCGAGGAGACGAGGGCCCGCGTCGCCGGGTACGAGAGCCGCTTCAACGCGCGGTTCGCCGCCTGCTTCGACACGCTGGCCGCGACCCTGGACGCACCGGGATCCAGCCGCTTCACGCCGGAGTGCGTGGGGCTGCTGCGGGAGCTGTCGCTGCGCGGCGGCAAGCGGATGCGGGTGGCGCTCCTGTACGAGGCGGCGCGCCTGGTGACGGCCGGTCCCGTCGCGGGGCTGGACGCGGCCGCGCTGAGCGTCGAGCTGCTGCAGACCCATGGGCTGATCCACGACGACATCATCGACGACAGCCCCGTCCGCGACGACAGCCCCGTCCGCAGGGGCGGCCCGAGCACCCACCAGGCCTACCGCGAGCGGTTCCCCGGGCATCCGCGGACCGCGCTCGGCCTGGCCGTCCTGGCGGGAGACCTGGCGCTGGCGCTGTCCCTGCGGGTCCTCCTCGACTCCGACGCGCCGCTGCCGGTGCGGCACGCCATGGTCGAGGCGCAGACCCGGGCGGCGGCGGACACGTTCATCGGGCAGATCGTCGATCTGGAGCGGGACTTCACCGCCGGTCCACCGGACGAGGAGGTCCTGCACGCGGTGGCGGACTACAAGTCGGCCCGCTATTCGCTGCTGGCCCCCATGGAACTGGGGCTGCTGGCCGCCGGCGCGCCGCCGGGGCGCTACGCGGCGGAACTGCGGCGTTACGCCCGGCTGGTGAGGATCTGCGGGCAGATGCGCGACGACTACCTGGACCTCTTCGGTGGCCCGGAGGTCACGGGCAAGCCGGTCGGCACCGATCTGCGCGACGGCAGGCGCACCTTTGCGGTCCGCGCCCTGCTGTGCGCCGTCGGGGGTGCGGAGCCCGGCGTCGGAGGTGCGGAGCCCGGCGTCGGCGGTGCGGAGCCCGGCGTCGGAGGTGCGGAGCCCGGCGTCGGCGGTGCGGAGCGCGCCGTCGTCACCTCCGCGCTCGGCGACCCGTCCTGCTCGGCGGAGACCGTCGCCGCCGTCCGGGAGATCGCCGAACGTCACGGTGTCCCGGAGCGGATGCGCGCCGAGATGCGCCGCCACGCGGAGTCGGCCTCCGCGCTGGCCGGCACCTGGCGCGGGCGGTGGCGGGACGAGGCGGTCGCCTTCTTCGCGTACCTGCCGGTGTGGAGCGTGGAACGCACGGCGTGACGGTGGCCGGCGCACGGTCGGTCCGGTCCGGTCCCGGTGACCGGGACGACACGGCGCCGGTGGTGGCCCGGACCGTCACCCGGTCGCTGAGGCCGGGAGCGGCGATCGCGCCGCGGACGCACCACTTCCCGGAACGCGGCACGGCAGGTCGACTGGAGGACGTGCGGCCTTCGGCCCAGGCTGGTGAGGTCACTGTCGGCCTGACCGAGGAGCGCCATGCCGGATTCCGAGAAGCGTCGCCGGCTGCCGCGGCTCCTCCCGGCGCTCGTCGCCGCGGCCTTCGTGCTGCTGCACGTCGTCGGCTATCCGGCGACGCGCTTCTCCAACGACTCCTACCGGTACGCCCGTCAGGCCTACGAGTTCCTCGGTGACTCCCCGCGTGAGGCCACGCGCAAGGCGGTCGCCGCCTACTGCGCGGACACGGCCAGGCTGGTCGAGCGCAACCGCAGGCTGCACCAGCTGCAATTCCGGGAGCCCGGCCGCGAGGCCGCCTACGCGGCGCGCTGCGAACGCGAGTACGCGCGCGGTCTCGAACCCACCGACCCCCGCTACGAGGAGATCTTCCACGCCCGGCCCGGATACCCGCTGCTCGCGGCGCCCTTCGTGGCGCTGCTCGGCGCCAAGGCCGGGCTCACGCTGGTCGCCCTCGCCTGCGTCACGCTCGCCGGATACCTCGTCTTCCGGCTGCTGCGCGCCCTGCGTGCCCCGCCCGCGGCCGCCCTGCTCGGCCAGATCCTCTGTTACGTCACCCCGCTCGCCTCCTGGGGCGGCCGGCCGCTGGCCGAGGGCCCGACGATCGCGCTGATGACCACGCTGCTGCTGGCCTCGGTGTGGCTGCTGCGGAACCGGGTGCTGCCGGGTGCGGTGCTGTTCACCGGAGCCCTGGTGTGCGGACTCGCCGTCAGGTACTCCAGTTTCCTGGTCGTGGCCCTGTTCCTGACGGCCGCCGCCGTGTCCTCGCTGCTCTTCGTGCGGTCCGTCCGGCACCGCGGCGGCCGGTGGCTGGCCGGGCTGTCGGCGGGCGGCGCGCTCGCCGCCGTCGCCTTGAGCAAGGCCCTCGGTCTGCCCGGCACGACCGACTCGCTCCAGGACACCTTCACCCTGCACTGGACCCGGCCCGAGATCGCCGATCCCTGGCAGGCCCTCGTGCGCCTCAACCTCAACTACTGGGAGCAGTGGCTGCAGAAGGAGGCGCTCGCCCCGATGCTGCTGTTCCTGCTCGCGGCGGGCGTGTGGGGCGTGTGGCAGCGCTCGGTGCCGGTCGCCCTGTGCGTCGTCGCCATGGGGGCCACCGGTTTCGCGACGGCGGCGGCGCACCCGCTCGCGGTCGAACTCGACCGGCTGTACGTCGCCGTATGGCTGATCCCCGTCATCGGCGTCCCCCTGGCACTGGCCCGGCTCACCCAGCCCGCGCCGGAGCGGTCACCGGCGGCTGAGGACCGGCCCGCGACCGGGGACGACGACGGCGCGGCGGAGCCGGAGACCGCGTCGCGGTGAGGGGAGACGGGAGGCGTGTGGAGATGAGGCGACCGGAAATCGCGCGGAGATGAGGCGACGGGAGACCGCGTGAGGGCCACGGGGCCCCGTGGAGCCGAGGGGTGCGCTCAGGGCGTGCGGGCCGGCTCCGGGGCGTACCGCTCCGGGGACGGGGGCCGCGGCGCCGCGTGCGGCCGGTAGGCGCCGGGCGACATGCCGGTCCGTGCGGCGAAGTGGGCACTGAAGGCGGTCGGTGAGCTGCAGCCGACGGCGCGGCGGACGCCGGGGACGTGGAGGTCGCCGCGGCACAGCAGCGCTTGCGCGCGTTCGACGCGTCGCCTCATCAGGTACGCGTACGGCGACGCGCCGTACGCCAGCCGGAACTGGCGGCAGAGGTGGCCGGTGGACATGCCCGCGCCGCGCGCGAGCGCCGGCACGTCCAGTGGCCGGGCGTACTCCCGGTCGATACGGTCGCGGACGCGGCGCAGTCGTGCGAAGTCGGCGAGCCGCTGGGCGGCGATGCGTGCGCGTCCCCAGGCGGGATGACACATGGAGGAACTCCTTCTCCGGGGATGCGGCGGGTCAGTGGAGTTCCTGGATGCGGATGAGATTGCCGGCGGGATCGCGGAACGCGCAGTCGCGGATGCCGTACGGCTGCTCGGTGGGTTCCTGGACCACCTCGGCGCCGTGGGCGCGCACCTTCTCGAAGGTGCCGTCGAGGTCCCGGGTGGCCAGCAGGATCCAGCCGTAGGTGCCCTTGGCCATCATCTCGCGGATGGTCTGCCGCTCGGCCTCGGTGATGCCGGGGTCGACGGCCGGCGGGGCGAGCAGGATGGACGTGTCGGGCTGGCCGGCGGGGCCGACGGTGATCCAGCGCATCCTGCCCTGCCCGACGTCGGTGCGGACCTCGAAGCCGAGGGCGTCCCGGTAGAAGGCCAGGGAGGCGTCCGGGTCCTCGTGCGGCAGCGAGGTGGTGTGAATGGTGATGTCCATAACGATCAGGCTAGGCGCGGGTCCGGCACCCGCGCTTCTCCATTCCTGACCGAAGCCCCCGGAAATGACCGCGGCGTCGCGTCCGCCGCTTCCCCGGCCCGTGGGTGTCGCCCGGCTGAGCCCGTCCGGTCGGGGCGCGGGCGGAGGGCGGTGACGCTGAGGGGGCGCGGGGGCACGGGGGCACGGGTGAGAAGGAGTAGTGCGATGAACACGTCGTCGTGGGTGCCGGCCGCGGTGCTCGCCGTGTCGGTGCTGTGCGCCGCGGCCCCCGCATCGGCCGCCGCCGCCGCGCAGACCGCCGCCGACCCGGTCACCGCCGCCCCGGTCACCGCCGCCGCGCAGACCGCCGCCGGACCGGTCACCGCCACCACGCGGGCCGTCCCGGCACCGGCCGTCGCCGCGCCGGCCGCCTCACCACAGGTGGTTCCCGCCCAGGGCGCCGCCAGGGCTCCCCTCGACATCACCGCGGGCGAGTGCGTCCAGGGCGGCGGGATGATCATCATCGTCGCGGACGGCACGGTGCCGGGCGGGTTCTCGAAGACCTGCCAGGGCGGCGTCCACGACGGCCAGACGATCATCTGACCGTGTCCTCGGCGAACCCGCGTCCCCGGTGGCGCTACTGACCGGCGCGGATGTGGGTACCCGCCGCGCGCGCCCGCAGGGCGGCACCACACGACACGAGCCAAGGAGTCAGGACGTATGAGCGAGGCCAACCCTCTCAAGCGCGCGGTCCACAAGGTCGCCGACAGCCTGACGGGCGACGGCGGGCCCGCGGAGGGGATCCCCGGGAAGCCGGGGGCCGAGTCGCCGTCGGCCGCCGAACCGACCGAGCCGAGGGAACCGCTGCCGCCGAAGCCCGACCAGAGCGGCCCGGAGACGGTGTCGCCGACCGGTCAGCCCACCGGCGCGGACCAGGCGCGGATGGCTCAGTCCGGCGCCTACCTGACGACCGCCCAGGGAACGCGGCTGCACGACACCGACCACTCGCTGAAGGCGGGTCCGCGCGGACCGGTGCTGTTGCAGGATCACCATCTGCGCGAGAAGATCATGCACTTCGACCACGAGCGCATCCCGGAGCGCGTGGTGCACGCCCGGGGCGCGGCGGCGCACGGGGTCTTCCAGAGCTACGGCACGGCGGCCTCCGTGACGAAGGCCGCGTTCCTCGGCAAGGACGTGGAGACACCGGTGTTCGTGCGGTTCTCCACGGTGCTGGGGTCGCGCGGATCGGCGGACACCGTGCGTGACACCCGCGGGTTCGCGACCAAGTTCTACACCAGCGAGGGCGTCTTTGACCTGGTCGGAAACAACATCCCGGTCTTCTTCATCCAGGACGCGATCAAGTTCCCGGACGTCATCCACGCGGGCAAACCGCATCCGGACCGGGAGATCCCGCAGGCGCAGAGCGCGCACGACACCTTCTGGGACTTCGTCAGCCTGCACACCGAGGCCGCCCACCACACGCTGTGGAACATGTCCGACCGGGGCATCCCGCGCTCGTACCGGATGATGGAGGGCTTCGGCGTCCACACCTTCCGGCTGGTGAACGCCGAGGGCAGGACCACGCTGGTGAAGTGGCACTGGAAGCCGAAGCTGGGCGTGCACTCCCAGGTGTGGGAGGAGGCGCAGATCACCAGCGGCGTCGACCCGGACTTCCACCGCCGGGACCTCGCGGACGCCATCGAGGCGGGCGCGTACCCGCAGTGGGAGCTGGGCATCCAGACCTTCCCCGACACCCCGGACCAGACCTTCGAGGGCATCGACCTGCTGGACCCGACGAACATCGTCCCGGAGGAACTGGCGCCGGTGCAGCCGGTCGGGCTGCTCACCCTGAACCGCAACCCGTCGAACTTCTTCGCCGAGACGGAGCAGGTCGCCTTCCACGTCGGCCACCTGGTGCCCGGCATCGACATCACCGACGACCCGCTGCTCGCCGGGCGGCTGTTCTCCTACCTGGACACCCAGATCACCCGGCTGGGCGGCCCCAACTTCGCGCAGCTGCCCATCAACCGGTCGCACGCGCCGGTCAACGACATGCAACGCGACGGCATGCACCAGACGGCCGTGCACCGGGGCGTCGCCCCCTACCGGCCCAACTCGCTGGACGGCGGCTGCCCCTTCACGGCGGGCGCGGACATGGGGGCGTACGTCGAGACACCGGTGCGCGTGCCGGAGGCGGCGAAGGTGCGCGAGGCGCCCGAGTCGTTCGCGGACCACTTCAGCCAGCCGCGCCGGTTCTGGCTGAGCATGAGCCCGGTCGAGCGCGAGCACATCATCGGCGCGTACGTCTTCGAACTCGGCAAGTGCTACGAACAGGCCATCAAGGAACGGCAGTTGCAGGTGCTCGCCAATATCGACCCGGAGCTGTGCGAGGAGGTGGCGCGAGGGCTGGGCCTGCCCGTTCCGTCGCCGACCGTGCCGCTCGCGGACGTGGCGCCCAGCCCGGCGCTGTCGCAGGTCGGCAGGACCTGGCCGGTCGACGGGCGCATCGTGGGCATCCTCACCGGCGCGGACGGTGACCTGGAGGGCGTGCGGGAGGTGCGCGAGGCGGTGCTGAGCGCCGGCATGGTGCCGCTGGTCGTCGCGCCCGTCGGCGGCGTCCTCGGTTCGGGCGACGGCGCGGTCACGGTGCAGCGCACCTACGTCACCGCGCGTTCCGTGGAGTTCGACGCGGTGCTGCTGGCCGGCGCCCCCGCCGTGGGCGGCGACGCGTACACCGCCCGCGACGCGAAGTCCACGCCGTCCGCCGCCGATCCGGCGGCGTGCGATCCGCGGGTCCGGCTGCTGCTGGCGGAGGCCTTCCGGCACGGCAAGGCGATCGGCGCCTGGGCGGGCGGCAGGGCCGCCCTGGAGGCGGCCGGCGTACCCGCCGACGCGCCCGGCGTGATCCTCACGGACTCCCCCACGGCCGCGCTGGAGCAGGTCGTGCGGCTGCTGGGCGCGCACCGGGTGTGGGAGCGGTTCACGACGACGGTCTGACGGGGACGGGCACGAGCACGGGTATCGGCACGGCACCCTGGCACCCCGCCACCCCGGCATCCCGGCACCCCGGCACCCCGGCACCCCGGCCCTCCGTGAGGCACACGGAGCGGCGCGGCGGCCCCTGCGGCGCGGTGCGCCCTACGGCGTACGGGGCGCGCCGGGGGGCGCCGCGTCGTCCGGTGTGAGCTGCTGAGAGGATGACGGGAGCGTTGACCGGAGGGGGAACCGACCGTGACCGTATTCGTGCTGTCCTGTGTGGCGCTGCTCGCCGCGGGCGGTTGCGTCTGTGTGGTCTGGGCGGCGCGCGGCGGACCCCGCTGGGTGCGCGTGGTGGCGCGGGGGACACTGCTCGCGGGTGAACTGGTCGGCCGGTCCACGCGTTCGCGTGACAGCCGCGACGGCGACGCGGACGACTGACCTCGGGCGGTGCGCCACTCCCCCCGGTGCCGCGTCCCATGGGGCGGGCGTCCCTCCCGGCCGGTGTCACAGGCGGCGGCGACCGGTGTCGTACGCGCGTGACGTCGTACGCGCGTGACATCGACGCCCGTCACCCGGCGGCGGGGGCGGGCGGCGCCGCGGGGAAGTCCTGTTCCGCCCAGATGATCTTGCCGTCGGGTGTGTAGCGGGCCCCCCAGCGGTGGGCGAGCTGGGCGACCAGGAAGAGGCCCCGGCCGCCCTCGTCCGTGCTGCGGGGGTGCCGCAGGCGCGGGGCGGTGCTGCTGCCGTCGGCGACCTCGCAGGTGAGCCGGGAGTCGCGGATCAGCCGCAAGCGGATGGGCGGGGCGGCGTGGCGGATGGCGTTGGTGACGAGTTCGCTGACGATCAGCTCCGTCGTCATGGCCAGGTCGGTGAGGCCCCAGGCCGCCACCTGCCGGGTCGCCCGGGCGCGGACGTCGGCGACGGCGGCCGGGTCGGCGGGTACGTCCCAGGAGACCACGTGCTCGGCGTCCAGGGCGTGGGTGCGGGCCAGGAGCAGGGCGATGTCGTCGCGCTGGGACAGCGGCACCAGGTCCTGGACCGCGGTGCGGCAGTGGGTGCCGAGGTCGCGGGCGGGGCGGGCGAGGACCTGGCCGAGCCGGGACATGCCCGCCTCCAGGTCGCCGTCCGGTCCGGCGATGAGCCCGTCGGTGTACAGGCCGAGGAGGCTGCCCGGGGGCAGGTCCACCTCGCCGGACTCGAAGGCGATGCCGCCGAGGCCCAGCGGGGGTCCGGCGGGGGGTTCGGGGAACGAGACCTGTCCGTCGGGGGTGACGACGACGGGCGGCGGGTGTCCGGCGCGGGCCATGGAGCAGCGCCCGGTGACCGGGTCGTAGACGGCGTACAGGCAGGTGGCCCCGAGGAAGGCGGTCGCGCTCCGGTTGGCGCCCTCGTCGGCGGCGGCCGGTTCCTCGCTCAGCCGGAGCACGAGGTCGTCGAGGTGGGCGAGGAGTTCGTCCGGAGGCAGCTCCATGTCGGCGAGGGTCTGTACGGCGGTGCGCAGGCGGCCCATCGCCGCCGCTGCGGTGATGCCGTGGCCGACGACGTCGCCGACGGCGAGCCCGACGCGGGCTCCGGACAGGGGGATCACGTCGAACCAGTCGCCGCCGACCCCGCCCGTCGCGTCGGCCGGCAGGTAGTGGGAGGCCACTTCCAGCGCCTGCCCGCCGGTCAGCGCGTGCGGCAGCAGGCTGCGCTGGAGGGTGACCGCCGCGGTGTGTTCGCGGGTGTAGCGGCGGGCGTTGTCGACGCACAGCGCGGCCCGCGCGACCAGCTCCCGGGCCAGCAGGATGTCGTCGGACTGGAAGGAGACGGGGTTGAGCGAGCGCAGGAAGGTGGCGAGCCCGAGCACGGTGTTCCGGGCGCGCATCGGCACGGAGATGAGCGAGTGCAGGCCGTACTCGCGCATAGCGGCCAGCCGCTCGGGTGGTTCGCCCGCCCACATCTCGTCGGACGGGTCGAGGACCGGGATGAGGACCGGTTCCCCGGTGATGAGCATGTTCAGGTCGCCGGGCGGCGGGATGAAGTCCACGCGTTCGCCGACCCGTGCCACGGCCTCGGGGCAGCCCTCGCGCACCGAGCTCATCCCGGCGCGGCGCATCACCGGCCGCTCGGACGCCGGCCCCTCGGCGGTCGGCCAGGCGTCGGGCCCGGGGGCGCTGACCACGGACTCCAGGAGGTCGACGATGACGAAGTCCGCGAAGCGGGGCACGGCGAAGTCGGCGAGTTCCTGCGCGGTGCGCGTCACGTCCAGCGTCCGGCCGATGCTGTTCCCGGCCTCGTTGACCAGCGACAGCAGCCGGCGGACGTTCCAGCGCTCGGTGACGTCCAGGACCATGTAGCAGACGCCGGTGACGGCCTCGTCCGCGTCGACCAGCGGGAAGAACGAGGTGGAGTAGGCGTGCGGGCGGTGCGGGTCGGCCCAGCTCCAGCCCACGTACTCGTAGTCGGTGACCGGGACCCCGGTCTCCAGCACCTTGCGCATCAGGCCCTCGATGGCCTCCCCCTGCAGCCCGGGCAGCACCTCGCTCAGCCGCCGGCCCAGGCGCTGTTCGCGGGGCACGCCGCCGAGGCGTTCCAGGGTGTCGTTGAGCCAGACGTAGCGCAGGTCGCGGTCCATCACGGCCATGCCGACCGGTGAGCGGGTGAGGAATCCGTCGAGGACGGACCGGCCGACCGTCCACTGCTGGCGCCGCTCGCGCGCGGAGAGCAGGAAGCATTCGGCGCCGCCGATCCGGAAGGACGCCGACACCCGCAGGTCGACGTCGATCCGCCGGCCGTCGCGCCGCCGGACGGTGATCACGCCGCTCCAGCCCATCCCGGACCGGCACCGCTCGACGACGGCGGCCACCCGGGCGGGATCGGCGCGCATCGCCACCAGCGGCGCAGCGGACCGGCCGACGAGCTCGGACGCCGGATGGCCGAGCAGTTCCTCGGCGGCCCTGGTCCAGGCGAGCACGACACCGTCGGCGCCGAGGACGACGGCGGCGTCGGTGGACGCGTCGAAGAGATCACGCGATGCCGCGGACGCGGGCGGATCGGAGCCGCCCCGCACAGATTCCATGGAGCCCTCCTCCAGGACCATGTTCCCTTCTGACCGCGATGTGCGCACGATCCACGGGAACGAACCGGGTGAAACGCCGCGACTGGGCAAGAAAGCGGCCCGGAGGGAGCATGGAAGGGCCGGCGGTCACGGCAGTACGGCGACACCCGCGGGAGCCGGGCAACGTGCCGCCTGCCGGCCGGCCGGTCGAGCCGGTACAGGAGGCCCAGGGATGACAGCCGAATCCTTCCCGCCCGACGGTGGCGCCTACGACCCGGCGCCGCCGCGCCGCCAGACCAGCCTGCTGGACGTGCTGAGCGTGGCCGCGCTGGTCCTCGACGTCGACGGCCGCATCGTGTTCTGGACCCCGCAGGCCGAGGATCTCTTCGGCTACACCGCCGAGGAGGCGCTGGGCAGACCCGCGGCGCGGCTGATCATCCACCCCGAGCACTACCAGGCGGTCCTGAAGATGTTCGCGGAGGTGCTGGAGACGGGCCGCAGCTGGGCCGGCGCGTTCCCGGTCCGGCACAAGGACGGCAGCGGCCGTCTGATGGAGTTCCGCAACATGCGGCTGCTGGACGACCTCGGGGACGTGTACGCCTTGGGGCTGGCCGCCGACCACACCCTGCTGCAGCGGGTGGAGACCGACCTGGCGCTGTGCGAGCGGCTGATCAACCAGTCCCCCATCGGTCTCGCCCTGCTCGACCCCGAGCTGCGGTATCTGCTGGTCAACCCGGCGCTGGAGCGGATCGACGGGATCCCGGCCGAGGACCACATCGGCCGCCATCTGCGGGACGCCGTGCCCTTCCCCGACGTCGACACCGTCGAGTCCGCGCTGCGTCAGGTGCTCACCACGGGCACCCCCCTGCTCGACCAGTACCACGTGGGCCGGCCCCTGGCCGATCCCGAGCACGAGCGGGCCTGGTCGCTGTCCTTCTACCGGCTGGAGGACCCCGGCGGGCGGGTGCTCGGCGCGGCCGCGTCGGTCGTCGACGTGACCGAGCGGCACCGGGCGGCCGCCGAGGCGGACCGGGCCCGGCGGCGGCTCGCCCTCATCGCCGACGCCTCCACCCGCGTGGGCACCACCCTGGAGGTGGAGCACACCGCGCGGGAGCTGGCCGAGATCGCGAGCCCGGAACTGGCCGACGTGGTCGCCGTGGACGTCCTCGACTCGGCGCTGGCGTGCCGCCGGATGCGGACCCCCGACAACGGGCCGGAGCTGTTCCGCGCCCTCGCGCTGAAGGCGGCGCATCCGACGGTGGCGCTGAACGCCGCCGACCCGCCCGGCGACCTCGCCGCCTACGAGGGCGACCGGCTGGTCACGCTGTGCGTGCACACCGCCCGGCCGATCCTCGTCCGGCATGTCGGCGACCGGGATCTGCCGCGGATCGCCCGGGACGACGAGGCCGCCGCGCTGCTGGCGCGCGCCGGGGTGCACTCGTATCTCGCCGTCCCGCTGATCGCGCACGGCGAGGTGCTGGGCGCGCTCGACCTGAAGCGCACCCACAACCCGCTGCCGTTCGACGAGGACGACGTCATCCTGGCCGGTGAGCTGGCCAGCCGGGCGGCGGTGGCCATCGACAACGCCCGCTGGTTCCAGAGCGTGCGCAACACCGCGCTGACCCTCCAGCGCAGCCTGCTGCCGGACCACCCGCCGCACCACACCGGTCTGGAACTCGCCTCCCGGTACCAGCCCGCGCAGGCCACCAGCGAGGTCGGCGGCGACTGGTACGACGTGATCCCGCTGAGCGACGACAAGACCGCGCTGGTCGTCGGCGACGTGATGGGCAACGGCATCGACGCCGCCGCGACGATGGGCCGGCTGCGCACCGCGACGTGCGCCTACTCGGATCTGGACATGGATCCCGGGGAGGTGCTCCGGCATCTCGACAAGATCACCTGCGATCTGGAGCACTACATCGTCACGTGTCTGTACGTCGTGTTCGACCCGCGCACGCGGCGGTGCTGCATCGCCAACGCGGGCCACATGCCGCCCGCGCTGGCCCGCACCGGCCGGCCGCCCGTCCTGCTGGACCTGCCCCCCGGGACACCGCTGGGCGTCGGCGACATGCCCTTCGAGACGACGACGGCCGCGCTCGGCCCCGGCGATCTGCTCGTGCTCTACACCGACGGCCTCGTCGAGACCCGCCAGCACCCCATCGACGACCGTCTGAACACCCTGCTCGGCTTCCTCGACGAACCCGGACGCCCGCTGGAGGAGACCTGCGATCTGCTCCTGTACGGCCTGCGCCATCCCGACGACCACGACGACGTGGCCCTGCTCGTGGCGCGGGCCCTGTGACGGGGTGGCCGGGCTCCCGCGCTCACCGCACGCCAAGGCCCGGCCCCGGCCCTCGCACAGTCCGGCCGCCGAACTGCGAGCGCCGGAGTCCGCCCCGAAGCTCCGGGGCCTGGACGATCGGCTTCCCGTGCTAGGCAGTGAGCAGTGCCTCCACCGTGAAGTTCGGGTCCCAGCCGGGGTCCAGGCCGGTCAGTCGCTCGGCGACCCGCTGCCAGGCCGCCGGGTCCGTGCCCAGTCGGGCGCGCACCAGGTCCGCGACGAGCGTGCGGGCCTCGGCGGTCTGGGGCGGGGCGTCCGTGCGGCGGGCCGCGGCGCCCAGGTAGGCGAGCAGGCGCGCGGCCGGGGCGGCCAGGTTCACCAGGTCCGCGCCGTCGAGCAGCCCCGCTGTGAGGAGTCCGTCCAGCTGGGTGGTCGGCGCGCAGTGGTACTGGCCGCCGAGGCCGTGCCGGGCCCGCTCCCGGGTGAGCCGCGCGTTGCCGGGCAGGCCGTCGGGGCCCGGCTCGGGCAGCAGTGCCGCATGCCGCAGTCTCACATCCTCGGGGACGCCGTCGAGGCAAACGATGTCCTGCCAGTACGGGAGTGGTTCCCGGGCGTGGGCGGCTTCGAGGGCGGCCCAGTCCACGGACTCGCCGGGCGGGCGGGACTCGATGAGGTCGCGGGCGTGCGCGGCGTGCCGGGCGCGCCGCAGCTTTTTGACGAGCTTTTCCGGCGCGAGTTCGCGGTCCAGCCGGGCGCGGAGGACGGCGGCGGGGTCGGGGGACGCCAGGGCCTTCGCGCAGACGGTGGTGGCGGAGCGTCCCAGCACGTTGCGCGCCGCGAGCCGCGCCAGCCGGTCGGCGCCGCCGTGCTCGAACAGGCTCAGGCAGCCGCGCAGTTGATGCCCGAGGCCGAGCCGCGTGCCCTCTCTTTGGAGCAGTTCCTCCACGAGGTCGGGTTCGGCGGAGCACAGCCACCGCAGACCGCCGGCCGGCCGCGCGGAATGTCCGGCACGCCAGTCGGCGAGCACCCGGGCGCCCAGGGACGGTCCTCGGGCGTCGGGTCGTGACCTGGTCACGATCCGGTGGACGACGGGCCAGGGATTCCAGTGCCGCAGCAGGGCGAGGTCGACGTCGGGGTCGTCGAGCTCGACCAGCCGCTCCACCGCCCCGCTGCGCTCCATCCAGCGCGACTGGGCGGCGAGGACGCGCAGCGCGTCGGGGTCGCGGTCCGCGAGCAGCCGGTCGAGGACGGCGCGGGGTGTGCGGTCGTGGCGCAGCAGGTACGCGGCGAGCAGCCAGGGGCCGTCGGGGCCGAGCCGGGGCAGTACGGCGTCGACCACCTCGGGGTCGGCGAGGCAGAGCAGGGTGCCCTCCGGCCAGGCCCACAGATGGTCGCCGTGTTCCAGCAGCTCGATGGCCTCGTCGGGGGTGGCCGGCCGGGGCCTGCCGATGCCTGGTCCCGGGCGGGGCGCGGGGCTCGCACCGGATTGCGCGCGCTCCAGCAATTGCGCCCAGGTCAGATCCTCCGAGGCGGCCTGGGACGCCGTCACGGTCGCGGCCAGGCGCAGCCAGGCGTCGGGGTCGGTGCCGAGTTCGGCGCGCAGCCGGCGGGCGAGCGCGGCCCGCCACGCCTCGGCGAACGCCAGCCGACACCAGTCGTGCGGCAGCAGGAGGAGGCGCTGGGCGGGCAGCAGGGACAGCAGTTCGTCGGCCGGCAGGACGCCCTGGACGTAGGCCCGCTCCATGTGCCGCGCGCCGGATCTGTACGTCTCGGGCAGGCGCGCACGCACCTGCGCGAGGCCGGGCGCCTTGTACGCCGCGCCGTCCGGGGAGGCGGGGATGCCGTGGGTGGCGCAGGCGCGGGCGAACCAGTCAGGGGTGGCGAGGCCGGGCGCGGTCGCCGGCTCGTACCCGGCCAGTGCGCGCAGTACCTCGGGGTCCTTCGGCCGGGGCGCGTCGTCCTGGGCGAGGGAGTACAGCAGGTCGAGCGCGGCGAGAGCATGCGTGCGCTCGCGCCGGTGGCGGGGTCTGGGCGTTGGAGCTGCGGGCCCGGGGGATGGAGACGCCGAGGTGCGTGGTGCGGGATCGGCCGCCGGCCGGGGTGCGGCGGTGCGCTCAGCCGTTGGTTCGGCCCGGGCCGGTGTTCCGTGCGCGGCCGGTGGTTCGGGCGCGGTGGACTCGTCCGCGGTCTTCCCCGCCGCGGCGATCAGTTCCGCGACCGTTCCGCCGTGGTCGGGCAGCAGGAGGTCGAGTGCGGCCCAGGCCGGCTGCCGCTCCCCCAGATGTGTCCGCGTCAGTGCCCTCAGCTCGGCGACCGCCGCCGTGCCCAGCAGGCCCCGTTCGGTGAGGCGGGCGAGCGCGGCCAGGGCGCGGGCGGCGGGGCGTGCGGTGCCGATCAGCTCGACCGGGTCGAGGAGGCCCGCCGCCGCCATGCCCTCCGCCCAGACGGCAGCGCTGTCGTCCAGTATTTCCTCGGCCAGGCGCCGCGCGGGCGGGGTGGCGTTCCCCGCGCGACGGCCCGCGGTGCGCCACGGCTCGTTGAGGACGCTCAGCCGGAACGCCTCGCGCTGCGCATCGCTCGCCGCCTCGTGGCGGGCCAACTCCTCGCATGCCGCGGGCAGGAACGGAGTCGAGGCATGCGCCGCGGCGAGGGCGTCGATGTCGTGCACGTACGGCTCGGACAGCAGGTCGCGCAGGGTGCTGGTGCCGCGTGTGGTGGCGAGCAGCGCGGGCAGTCGGGCCGGATCCTCGTACGGCTCGCACCGTGCGCGCAGCCGGCGGGGCCCGTCGCCGTCCGGGGCGGCCAGCGCCTCGGTGACCGTGGCCGCGACCGCCCGGCTGAGCCAGGCGGTCGCGGCGGGGTCGTCGAGCAGGGCGCGTACGGCGTCCGGACCGGTCCGTTCCCAGATCCGCAGCAGGGCGTACTGCTGGGCCACTTGGCGCACGCCCGTCCGCAGCGCCGCCATCACGAGCTGCGGGTCGCCCGAGCCGAGCAGCGGGGCGAGCCGGCTCCGCGGAGTCCTGCCGTGCGGTGCCGTCAGCTCGGCGCGCAGCGCGGGGTCGAGCGGGACGGTGTCGAGCCGGTCCACGATGGTGCGGCGCAGGGACTGTGTGGTGCGCGGGTTGCGGTAGACGGCCGCGGCGACCTCGGCGTCGCCGACCGCGACCAGCCGGGCCAGGACCCGGGTGTCGAGCCGGGGATGGCGGGCCAGGGCCGCCCGGGTGCGGCTGTCACCGTGCTCGACGACGGCGGTCACGAGGGTCGGTGCCGGGTGGGTCCCGCCGGCCAGCAGCTCCGTCGCCACCCGATCGGGCAGGGCGGCGAACGCGGCGGCGGCGTGACGCGGCTCCGCGTGCTGGAGGAGCAGGCCGAGCGTGCGGTGGACGCTGCGGGGCGCGGGCGGCCGGAGCGTGCCGTCGGACTCCGGTGGCGCCGGCGGTGCGGCGAGCAGCTCGGGCAGGCTGCCGGGGTACCCGACGAGTGCGTCGTGCAGGTCCCGCCAGCGGGTCCCGTCCGCACCGAGGTGACGCCCCGTCACCTGCCTGAGCCAGGCGGCCGCCTCCTCGTCCGCTCCCCCGGTGCCGGCGACCTCGGCAGCCACCGAGCGCGCGGGCCGCACCCGCTGGACCACGGTCAGCGCCGCGCCCTTCGGCGGACCCGCGTCCTGCGCCTCCTGACCGGCCCGAGTCATCTCGCGCAGCAGCCGCTCAGTCGCCCCCACCTGCGTCTTCGTCATGGTCGCCATGCTAGGCAGGGCCACTGACAATGCCGTCGGCCGCACGTGACCTCGCCGGCATCCGCATCTCGTCTCGATGCCGACCGTGAGACGGAACCTAGCGGAGGGTGAAGAAGTGCAGGGGTGAGTTCGACTGGAAGCCGATGCGGGGGTAGACGGGGGCGCCGGCGGCCGTGGCGTGCAGGGTGGCGCGGGTGAGTCCGGTGGCGCGGGCGCCTTCGTGGAGGGCCTTGCGGGTCACCGCCTCGCCGTAGCCCCTGCGTTCCCACGCGGGGTCGGTGGCGACGAGCACGACGAACAGCCGGCCGGCCGCCGGGATCGTCCCGGCGCAGGTCACCGGGGTGTCGCCGCGCAGGCCGAGGTAGGCGTGCACCTCTGTCTTCCACAGCGCCGAGCCGTCGAGCCCGTCGCGGCCGTGTTCGAGCGGGAGGCCGTAGGCACGGGAGTTGAGGTCGGCGTAGGCGCGCAGGTGGTCGTCGGTGCGTACGCGGACGAAGGTCAGGTCGGGGTGGACCGGGTCGGGGACGGGGAGCAGATCCCCGGCCATGCCGGTGCCGGAGAAGGCGTGGGTGAGGCCGGCGCGTCCGGCGGCCGCGGTCAGGGTGGCGCGGGCCTCGGTGTCCAGCAGGTCCTCGAAGACCCACAGGAAGCCCGGCTCCCGCTTGGCGCGCATGATCTCCGCCGCCTCGGCCAGCCGCCGCTCGGCGAGCGCCGGGTCCGCCCCCACGTCGGTGAGGGTGACGCAGTTCCAGAAGGCGAACCGGGAGTCGGCCCAGCGCACGGCGATGCCCGGCAGATCGCGTACGTCCGCTTCCGCGTCCCGGTCGAGCACCATGGCCCGCCAGACCATGGCGAGTTGCTCCATCGATTCGACCGACTCCGCGAGATCCTTCATGTGGCGCTCCCTCTTCCCGGCGGCGGTTCGTGCGTCGCCGACGGTTCATCTCTTCCCGGCGGGGCGCCCGGTGATCCGGAGGGCGCCCGAGCGGTCCGGTAAGACGCCGTCGTCGGGACGGGCGCGCCCGCCCGTGCCGGGCGGGTCAGCGGGGCGGGCGCTGGAAGCCGGGCTGGGCGGGCAGGCCGGTCAGGGGGCCGCTGGGGACGACGCGCATCACGGATTCCAGCTCGCGGAGTATGCGGTCGGCTTCGCCCCTCACCTGGGTGGGGATGTCGCCTCGCTCGGCGACGAGGCGGCTGTAGATCGGCGTCTCCTGGAACAAGGGGATCTGCTTTCTCGGGTCGTGGCCGGGTGATGTGACGGCTGGTGCCGGCTGCTGGTTGTCCGTGTGACGGTGATCAGTATCGCCGACGGGGTGCGGCCGTGGTGCGGTCGGCCGGAAGCCGTGGGTATGACAATCGCCTCGTCGCGGTCCGGCCTTGGACACCGCCGAGGGACCCCGACACCATGAGAGCGCTCCCAAACCCCGCTTTTTAAGGGCGTGTTCCATGCAGAGCCGGACCAAGCGCCGTATGTCTCCCGAGGAGTTGAGCGCGCTCCTGCGCGCCTCCACCGGCATGGGGTGCCGCTTGGAACACAGTTGACGGACGGAGGCGGTGGTCTACCGGCGCCTGGCGGGCGTCTCCCCGCTGGAGGGGACCGGCGGGGACGAGGCGGCGGGTCGCCCGCCGGTGCGGCGGGGCTGCGCCGTGAGCTGGGCGCGATCACCGCGCGCCCGCACACCCTCGCCCCGGGGGGCCGCCGGTTCGGGTATCCGGCCGCCCGTCCGCGCTGTCCGCGGGCGACTGGCGGACGGCGTTCACCGCGATGGTGGACGCACTCCTGGACGAGGCGGAGCGGAGACGGTCCCCGCTCGGCCTGCCGGCCGCGGGTCTGCGGGCGCTGGTGGCGGAGGGCGGGTACGCGTTGGACGAGGTCACCGAGCCCCGGCTGGTCCACTTCGACCTGCTGGTCCGCTTCGACCTGCTGGTCCGCTTCGACCTGCTGGCCCACTTCGACCTGCTGGTCCGCTTCGACCTGCTGGTCCGCTTCGACCTGTGGCCGGGCAACATCGTCGTCGACGTCGCTCCCGACGGGTCGTCCGGCCGGATCGCCGGGCCCATCGATCCCGAGCGGGCCTTCCGGGGCGACCCGGCCGCCGAGCTGGTCTCCCTGGCGTTCGGCGGCGACACCGGCCCGGACAGCGACCGCGTCACCGGGTACACCGGGGCCGGCGGCCGCCCGGACTTCACCCCGGCGTCGCGGCACCGCCTCGCCCTGTACCGCCTCTACCCGGCCCTGGTGCTCGTCGTCGCGCGCGGGCCGCGCGGCTTCGGTGCCGACCGGGTGGCCTACGGCCGCGACGCCCTCGCCGACGCCGTGGCCGGGCTGCGGGCACTGGGGTAGGCGCGCGCCCCCTGCGGGAACGTGCGCAAACACACGGCATTCATCCGGGCTGAGGTGGCACCTGCCAGGGATGGACGGGATAGGACGGGCGTTGTGGCGCGCCCGGCGCCACGCCGCGGCGGCGGTCGCCGCGGCGCGCCGGGCGTGCGCGGAGCCGGGACGGGAACGGGATCTGGCGGCGCAGGCGGTCAAGGCGGCGCTGGCCGCGTGGGTGGCGTGGGCGGTGGCGGGCTGGTGGCTGCAGGCGCCGATGGCGTTCGTCGCGCCGTGGGTGGCGATCGTGCTGGTGGAGTCCACGGTGTACCGCTCGGTGACCCACGGGCTGCAGCAGGTGGCGGCCATCGCCACCGGGACGGTCGTGGCCACCGGCGCCGCCCTGCTGCTGGACTCCACGATGGCGGCGATGAGCCTGGTGCTGCCGGCGGCCGTGCTGATGGGCAACTGGAGGCGGCTGGGCAGTCAGGGCGTGTACGCGGCCACCGGCGCCCTGTTCGTGCTGACCAGCCCGCCGGTGACGGTCGCCGCCTCGGCGGCCCGGGTCGCGGAGGCCGTGTTCGGGGCCGTGGTCGGGATCGCGGTCAACGCGCTGATCCGGCCGCCGGTGTATCTGCGCAGCACGCGTGCCGCGCTGGAGGACGCGGCCGGTGAGGCGCGGGACATCCTCGACGCGGTCGCCGACGGCCTGGCCTCGGGCGAGTGGGACGCCCGCGCGGCCGGGGTCCTGCACGAGCGGGCACTGCGGCTGGGCCGTCTGGTGGACCAGGCGCGCGCCGCGGTGGGGTGGAGCCGGGAGAGCCTGCGGGTCAACCCGCGGCGCCACACCGGAGCCGTGTCCGAGCCCGGCCGGGACTACGACGACGCGGTCACCGTCCTCGACTACGTGGCCGTCCACACCGCGGGGGTCACCCGGGCGGTGCTGGAGGCCTGCGACGGGGACCGCGACGAGCCCCGTCCGGGCCCGCACGTCACCGAGCCGTACGCGGCCTTCCTGCACAAGAGCGCGTACGCGATCCGGCTGTACACCACGAGCCGGTTCGCGCCGGGCGACCAGGGCCGGCAGGCCGGCCGGGAGCTGCGCGAGGTGGTCGACGACCTGGTCCGCACCCTGGAGGACCTGCGCAGCCGGCTGCCCCGCGCCGTACCCGATCATCCGGACGCGCTGGCGACCTACGGCACGCTGCTGTCCCAGGCGCGCCGGCTGGCCGACCAGCTGGTGGACCACTGAACGCGGCGTGACCGGCCGGTGGCGCCGCAGACATTCGGGGTACTCGCGCAGGGTCGCAGAAACGAGACGGACGGGAGGTGATCGCCGTGTCGAGTACGCAATCGCATACACAGTCGCACCGCACCGCACCCCACGGGCAGGTGCGCGAGCCCGGCCAGGAGCCGGTGGGCGAGCTGGTCCAGCGTGCGTCGCAGCAGCTGACGGAGCTGGTCCGCGGCGAGATGCGCTTGGCGCAGGCCGAGATGAAGGAGAAGGGCAAGCGCTACGGCAAGGGGGGCGGGCTGTTCGGCGGCGCCGGAGTCGTCGGCTTCCTGATGCTGCAGGCGCTGGTGGCGACGGTGATCGCCGCTCTGGCGGTGCCGTTGCCGGTGTGGGCGGCCGCGCTGATCGTCACCGCGCTGCTGGGTGTGATCGCGGCGGTGATGGCGCTGGCCGGCAAGAAGCAGGTGGACCGGGGGTCCCCGCCCAAGCCCGAACAAGCGATCGAGAACGTGAAGGCCGATGTGGCCGAGATCAAGGGGAGCGCGCATCGATGACCCAGTCGCCGCACGACGAGACGCCCGCGTCGAGCCCGGAGGAACTGCGCGAGCAGGTGGAGCGGACCCGCGCCGAACTCGGGGAGACGGTCGAGGCGCTCGCGGCCAAGGCCGACGTCAAGTCACGGGCCCGGGAGAAGGCCGCGGAGGTGAAGGAACACGCCACGGCGAAGGCGGCCGAGGTGAAGGAACACGCCGCCGCGAAGGCCGCCGAGGTCCGGGAACAGACCACGGCGAAGGCCGGTGACCTCAAGGCGAAGGCCTCCGGCGTGGCCCATCAGGTGCAGGACAAGCTGCCCGAGCCGGTCAGGGACAAGGCTCTGTCCCGGGACAACCGCACCCTGTTGCTGGTGGCCGTGGGCGTGGCGAGCGTGGTGATCTGGCTGGCGGCCAAGCGCCGGAAGGGGTGAACACCCGTGAAGGCATGTGGACCGCGGCGGCGGGAGCGCGCGCGGGCTCTGACCGGCACCTGGCCCGGCTGACCCGCCACGTGACCCGGCCGGTCCGCCACCTGGCCCAGGCGGCCTGTCCGCCTTGACCCGCCGGCCCGTCGGCCCTGGCCTTGCCCCGCCGGCCCATCGGCCCTGGCCTTGATGCGTCGGCCTCGTGGCCGGCTGGAGCGCCGGGCCTCCTCACGATCCGCCGTGACGACCGGCGGTCACTCACCTCGACGGCCCGCCGGGCCGGCCACCTCGTCGGCCCGGCGGGCCGTCGGGTGTCCACGTCCCGTACGGCGCGGTCGTTCTCGGTGCCGCCATCGTCTCGGTACGGTGAGCGCTGCCCGGCGCGCCTACGTCAGGGAAGATCACCATGACGTTCCCGCAGCCGCTCCTGTCCCCCGGCTCCGTTCTGGTGGCGGTCAGCGGGGCCTGGGGAGTGTTCTGGGGCACCTGGTCGGCGCTGCTGCCCGCGGTCCTGCAACGCGCGGGCACCTCGCCCGCCGAGTTCGGTCTCGTCCTCACGGCCGTACCGCTCGGGGCGATGCCCGCGATGGCGGTGGTGGGCCGGCTCGCCGTCGGCCGGGAGCCGCGCGCCCTGCTGCTCACCGCCTTCTCGCTGGCGGCCGGCATCGTGCTGCTGGGCGGGGTCTCGGGTCCGGCCGGTCTGGGGGCGGCGCTGCTCGTGGTCGGCGCCATGAGCGGTGCCCTCGACGTGTGTCTGAACTCCGCGACGGCCCGCGTCGAACGCACCACCGGACGGCCTCTGTTCCAGGCGGTGCACGCCGCGTTCCCCGTCGCGGTGATCGCGGCCGCGCCGCTGACCGGGCTGGCCCGGCAGGCGGGCGTGGGCATCCCGTCGGTCCTGCTGGTGTGCGCCGTCCTGCAAGCCGCTTCCGCCCTGCCGTTGTTGCGGCCCGCGGCCGTCGGTGGACGCGGGGAGGAACGCGAGGGCAGGGGCAAGGGCGGGGCAGGGCCGGCCGCCGGACCGGTCCGGCGGGTGGTGGGTCCGGCGTGGCGCTCCGCCTGGGTGTGGGGATCCGTGCTGGGCGCGCTGGGCGGCTGTGTGCTGGTGGTGGAGAACGCCGTGGAGCAGTGGTCGGTGCTGCTGCTGGAGGAGCACCGCGACGCCCCGGCGGTCCTGGCCAGCGCCGCGCCCGCCGTCTACATGGGCGCGCTCACCGTGTCCCGGCTGGTCGTGCAGCGGATGGCGCCGCCGCCCACCCGTGACCTGGTTCTCCTCGGTGCCGTCGGCGGCTGCGGAGGCATCGCCTGGGCGGCGCTCGCGCCGGCGGCGTGGCTGTCCCTGACCGGGTTCGCCGTGTGCGGTCTGGCCCTGGGGCCGCTCATGCCGGCGCTGCTCGGCCACGCCGGCCGCACCGACCCGAGCGGTTACACGGTCTCCGTGGTGTCCGCCGTGTCCTACGTCGCGTTCCTGGTCAGTCCGCTGCTCGTGGGGTCCCTGACCCGCTGGGTGTCCCTGCCAGTGGCGCTCGCCTGTCTGTCGTCCGCGGCCGTGCCCCTGCTCGCCGCCGCGGCGGCGGCCCGGTGGCGGCCGGCGTGGGCGCGGCCGCGCACGCCGGCGGACCGGTGAGGGGAGGCCGCCCGGCGTCAGGTGCGCAGCCAGACGGCGGTGTCCGCGGGGAGGCGGGTGTCGGGGGTGAGGGGACCGCTGGTGAGGAGGAGGGAGGTGTGGGCAGGGAGGTCGACGGGGGCGGGTGAGAGGTTGACGACGCAGGTCAGGCCGTGGGGGCGGGCGAAGGCGAGGACGTCGTCGGGGGCGGGCAGCCAGGTGAGGGGGCCGTCGCCGAAGCCGGGGGTGGAGCGGCGCAGGGCGATGGCGCGGCGGTAGAGGGTGAGCATCGAGCCGGGGTCCGCAGCCTGGCGGTCGGCGGCGTACGCCGGCCAGCCGGCGGGCTGGGGCAGCCAGGGCTCCCCGTGCGAGCCGAAGCCGCAGTGGGGGTCCGCGGCGGTCCAGGGCAGGGGGACGCGGCAGCCGTCGCGGCCCGGGTCGGTGCCGCCGGAGCGGAAGTGCATGGGGTCCTGGATGCGGTCGAGGGGGATGTCGGCCTCGGGCAAGCCGAGTTCCTCGCCCTGGTAGACGTAGACGGAGCCGGGCAGGGCCAGGGTGAGCAGGGCGGCGGCGCGGGCCCGGCGGGTGCCGAGGGTGAGGTCGGTGGGGGTGCCGAAGGCCTTGGTGGCGAAGTCGAAGGCGGTGTCGGCGCGGCCGTAGCGGGTGACCGTGCGGGTCACGTCGTGGTTGCACAGGACCCAGGTGGCCGGGGCGCCGACGGGGGCGTGTTCGGCCAGGGTGTCGTCGATGGCGCGGCGCAGCCGGCCGGCGTCCCAGGGGCAGGTCAGGAAGGTGAAGTTGAACGCGGTGTGGAGTTCGTCGGGGCGCAGGTAGCGGGCGAAGCGTTCGGCGTCGGGCAGCCACACCTCCCCCACGAAGACGGCCCCGTACTCGTCGGCGACGGCCCGCCAGGAGCGGTAGATGTCGTGGAGTTCGTCCCGGTCGACGAACGGGTGGGGGTCGCGGCCCTCGGTGAAGTCGGGGAGCGCGGGGTCCTTGGCGAGGAGGGCGGCGGAGTCGACGCGTACGCCGGCGACGCCGCGTTCGAACCAGAACCGCAGGATGTCCTCGTGTTCCTGCCGGACGGCGGGGTGGGCCCAGTTGAGGTCGGGTTGTTCGGGGGCGAACAGGTGCAGGTACCACTCGCCGTCGGGGACGCGGGTCCAGGGGGTGCCCGCGAACTGGGACGGCCAGTCGTTGGGCGGCAGTTCGCCGTTCGGCCCGCGTCCGGGGCGGAAGTGGAACAGTTCGCGCTCGGGGCTGCCGGGGCTGGCGGCGAGGGCGGCGCGGAACCAGGGGTGCTGGTCGGAGACGTGGTTGGGGACGATGTCGACGATGGTGCGGATGCCGAGTTGGCGGGCCTCGGCGATGAGTTTCTCGGCTTCGGCGAGGGTGCCGAAGGCGGGGTCGACGGTGCGGTAGTCGGCCACGTCGTAGCCGCCGTCGACGAGCGGGGAGAGGTACCAGGGGGTGAACCAGACGGCGTCCACGCCGAGTTCGGCGAGGTAGGGCAGCCGGGACCGGACGCCCGCCAGGTCCCCGGTGCCGTCGCCGTCGCCGTCCGCGAAGCTGCGCGGGTACACCTGGTAGATGACGGCGTCACGCCACCAGTCGTCGGTGCGGTGCGGGGTGGGGGCTGCCACGTGACGGTCCTTTCGGGGCGGGGCGGGGTGGGTGCGGGGCGGCGGGGCGGGGTCAGCCCTTGAGGCCGCCCGCGGTGAGGCCGCTCATGATGTTCCGCTGGAAGACCAGGAAGATCAGCAGGGTGGGCAGGGAGGCGATGGTGAGGGCGGCGATCAGCACGTTGACGGGGACGCCGTTGGAGAGTGAGTAGATGCCGACGTTGAGGGTCTGCTTGCCCGGGTCGGGCAGGGTGAGCATGGGCCACAGGAAGTCCTTCCAGACGCCCACGACCGCGAAGATGGACACGACGCCGAGGATGGGCCGGGAGACCGGCAGCACGATCGACCACAGGGTGCGCACGGGACCCGCCCCGTCGATCGCGGCGGCGTCCAGGAGTTCCTTGGGGATCGAGTCGAAGAACCGCTTCAGCAGGAAGATGTTGAAGGCGTTGGTGACCGAGGGCAGCCAGATCGCCCAGGGCGTGTTGAGCAGGTTGCGTTCGAAGACGGGCACGTCGAGCACAGTCAGGTACTGCGGTACGACGAGCACCGTGGCCGGGATCATCAGGGTCGCCAGCATCATGCCGAGGACGGCCTTGCCGAGGACCGGGCGGAGCCGGGAGAGCGAGTAGGCGGCGGCGACGTCCAGGACGAGCTGGAAGGCGAGCGCGCCGAACGCGTAGTAGAGGGTGTTGAACAGCAGTCCGGCCAGGTCCATGACCTCCCAGGCCCGGCTGTAGTTGCCCGGCTCGGCCGATCCGGGGACCAGGGTGGGCGGGGTGCGGACGACTTCCTGGGCGTCCTTCAGGCCGCTGGAGACCATCCAGTACAGGGGGCCGAGGAAGACCAGCGTGAAGAGCGCGACGACGAGGGTGAAGGTCACCCAGTAGAGGGCCTTGCCGCGGGGGCGGGCGAGCCGGGCCGGTGAGATCAGGGTGCGGGTGGACATGCGGGGCCTCCGGTCCTACTCGTCCTCGGCGCGGCTGAGCCTGACGTACGCCGCGGAGAAGCCGGCGAGGAGTACGAGCAGCAGCAGGCCGAGGGCCGCCGCGGCGCCGTAGTCGTTGAAGTTGAAGGCGTACTGGTAGATGAGGTACACGACGGTCGTCGTCGATCCCTCGGGGCCGGCGCCGCCGGTCAGCAGGAAGGGTTCGGTGAAGACCTGCATGGTGGCGATGATCTGCATCAGCAGCATCAGGGAGAGCACGAGGCGGGTCTGCGGGATCGTCACGTGCCAGATCTTGCGGAACAGGCCGGCGCCGTCGAGTTCGGCCGCCTCGTACAGCTCGCCGGGGATGCCCTGGAGGGCGGCCAGGTAGATGAGGGCGGCGCCGCCCATGCTCATCCAGGTCGCGGCGATGACGACGGAGAGCATCGAGGTGTCCGGGTCCTGCAGCCACTGCTGCCGCGGGAGCCCGAGGAGGCCGAACAGTTCGTTGAGGAGCCCGTAGCCGGGGTCGTAGAGGTACTTGAACAGCAGGACGGAGGCGACCGGCGGCAGCATCACCGGGAGGTAGACCAGCAGTCTCAGATAGCCCTTGCCGTGCCGGAACTCGTTGATGACGACGGCGACGACGAACGGCACGGCGAAGCCGAGGACCAGGGCGAGCACGGTGAACAGCAGGGTGTTGCGCCAGGCCTGCCAGAACGCCGGGTCGTGGTAGACGGTGGCGAGGTTGTCCAGGCCGGCCCAGGTGGTCCGGCCGTCCTCGGTCTGCTGGAAGGCCAGCAGGAACTCCCGGACCATCGGGTACCAGGAGAAGAACCCGAAGCACAGGACCGCGCCGATGAGGAAGGCGTGGGCGGTGAGGTTGCGCCGTACGCTCCTGGCCAGCCGGCTGCCGCCGCCGGGCGGCACGCGGCCCGGCGCGCGGGGCCGGGAGCGGCGGGGGCGGGGGCGGGTGCGGCGGGGGCGGTCCGTCTCGGTGGAGGCCGGGCTGGGGGCCGACATCGTTCTTCCTCCCGCTCGGGTCACCGCTGGGCGAGGACCTGGTCGACCTGGGACGCGGCGGTGGAGAGCAGCTCGTCGATGTCGGCGTCCTCGTTGGTGAGGAGCGCGGACATCACGTTGTCCAGGACCTTGTAGATCTCCTGGGCCTTGGGCGGTTCGGCCTTGCCGGGGACCGGGTTGTCCAGGAACGGCTTGAAGTTCTCGACCGGCATGGTGGCGTGTTCGGCGCGGGCGGCGTCGTCCTTCGCCTTGGTCTCGTCCAGCCAGAAGTTCGGCTGCGGCACACCGACGGGCAGCCCGTCCGCCTTGGCGCGCGCCCAGTCGAACTGGCCCTTGCCGGGGGTGAGGTTCTTGAAGTTGAGCCAGGCGACGGCGGCCTTGATCTTGTCGGGCGAGATGCCCTTCTTGATCATGTAACTGTTGCCGCCGGCGAGGGTGTTGCGTCCGCCGGGGATGGGCCCCATGCCGAAGTCCTCGTACTCGGCGCCGAGTTGCTGCACCATGTAGGCGATGTCGTCGGGAGCGGCGAGGAACATGCCGAGCTTGTCGGTGGCGATCTGCTTCTGGAGGTCGCCCCACTTCAGCAGCTGGGTCTGGCCCATGCTGTCGTCCTCCCAGCGCATGGCGTGGAGGTTCTCGGCGACCTGCCGGCCCAGCGCGTCGTCGAAGGCCGCCTTGCGGCCGCTCGGGTCGACGATGTCGCCGCCGACGCTGTAGAGGTGCGCGGTGAAGTGCCAGCCGCCGGTGTTGCCCGCGCTGTACTCGCCGAAACCGGCGATGCCGTCGCCGAGTCCGGCGATCTTCCGGGCGGCGGTGCGGACCTCGGCCCAGGTGCGCGGCGGGCTGTCGGGGTCGAGTCCCGCCCGTTCGAAGAGGCCCCGGTTGATCAGCAGGCCCATGGTGTAGTTGCTGGTGGGCAGGCCGTAGAGCTTTCCTTCGTGCTTCAGCGCGGCGAGGACGTCCGGGTCGATGTCCTTCAGCCGCGGCACGGTGTTCTCGTTGACGTACGCGGTGATGTCCTCGGCGCCTTCGTGGTCGAGGACCTGCGGCAGGTCGGTGAAGTAGGTGTAGAAGACGTCGGGCTGGGACCTGGCCTTCAGCATGGCCGTGAAGCGCGGTGGCTCCAGGCACTGGCCGGGGGTGGAGCGGCCCTCGATGGTGACGTTCGGATAGGTCTTGTTGAACTCCGCGACGTCTTCCTTCCACTGCTTCAGCTCGGCGGCCTTCGCGGCGGGCGGCATGCAGTCGATGGTGAGGGTGACCTCGGTCTTCGGGTCGAGCGGGGCGGCCGGGTCGGAGGAGCCGCGCTGCCCGGCCTGTTCCGGGTCGTCGCTGCTGCTGGTGCCGCAGGCGGCCAGTGCGGTGAGGGTGAGGGCGGAGACGAGGGTCAGGACGCCGGCCCTGCGGGCACGGCTCGACCGGGCACTTCTCATGGGTGGCCCCCTTCGGGCGGGAACGAGGAAGGCGCCCCACCGCCGGGCGTTGTGGGGCGCCGCACACTCAACCACCGAGAACTGACTGACGCAATATCTCGCGCGAATTCCGAAAATCTTTGACAGTTGGGTTGCCTCACTCCGCCCGCGCCTGTGCGGTGGAGCCGCGGACGACGAGTTCCGGTTCGAAGAGGAGTTCGCTGTGCGGGACGTCCGTGCCCTGGATCTGGGCGTTGAGCAGCTCGACCGCCGCGCGCCCCATGGCCTCGATGGGCTGGCGGACCGTGGTGAGCGGGGGCTCGGTGCAGGTCATGAAGGCGGAGTCGTCGTAGCCGACCACGGACACGTCCTCGGGGACGCGCAGGCCGCGGCGGCGGGCCGCCCGCACCGCGCCGAGCGCCAGCGGGTCGCTGGCGCACACGATGCCCGTCACGCCCCGCTCCAGCAGCCGGGAGGCGGCGGCTTGGCCGCCCTCCAGCGAGAACATCGACCGCTCCACGAATTCGTCGGCCAGCACGCCGCCCGCGGCTCCCGCGGCCGCGTTCAGCCGCCGCCGCGAGGGGATGTGGTCGGCGGGGCCGAGAACCAGGCCGATCCGCTCGTGCCCCAGGGACACCAGATGGCGCCAGGACTGCTCGACGGCGACCGCGTCGTCGCACGCCACGCACGGGAAGTCGAGGCCGTCCACGGCCGCGTTGATGAGCACGACGGGGATCCCGCGCTGGGCGAGCAGGGCGTAGTGGTCGTGCGGCGCGTCCGCCTGGGCGTACAGGCCGCCCGCGAACACCACCCCGGACACCTGCTGCTGGAGCATCAGCTCGACGTAGTCCGCCTCCGACACGCCGCCCTTGGTCTGGGTGCACAGCACGGGCGTCAGTCCCTGCTGCGCCAGCGCGCCGCCGATGACCTCGGCGAACGCCGGGAAGATGGGGTTCTGCAGCTCCGGCAGGACGAGGCCCACCAGCCGGGCGCGTTCGCCGCGCAGCTGCGTCGGCCGCTCGTAGCCCAGGACGTCCAGCGCGGTCAGCACCGCCTGCCGGGTCGACTCGGACACCCCCGGCTTGCCGTTGAGCACCCGGCTGACCGTGGCCTCGCTGACCCCCACCTTTTTCGCCACTTGAGCAAGTCGTCGCGTCATGAACGCAAGCGTAGCGCAAGCGATGCAAGTGGCTTGCGCTACGCTCGCGAGCGATGCCGCGTCGGTCCCGGGTCCGCCGCCGGGCCCTAGCGGTTGATCACGAACTGGGAGCCGGGCTCCACCACGACGTCGCCCCGGGCGGAGTCGGTGATGGTCACGTCGGTGAGCGTCGCGCTGCCGCGCGCGCCGCCCATGGCGAGGATGCCGGACCCGTTGTTCGACTTGCTGATGGTGACGTTGCGGATCTGGACGCCGGGGGTCGCGCCGCCGCCGGTCTTGAACTGGATGCCGTCGTAGGTCGAGTCGTGGATGTCGGTGTCACGGATGGTGACGCCGGGGATGTCGGGCCCCTGGGCGAACAGGGTGATCGCGCCGAACTCCTGGGCCTCGCCCCAGAACGCGCCGCCGGTGCGGTACAGACCGTTGCCGGCGATGAGGGTCTGTCCGGAGAACGGCAGCGGGTCGTGGTCGGTGGCCAGCATGATCCCCGGGTAGTTCATGGTGTCGGAGATGAGGTTGTTCTCGATCGTGTTGCCGTATCCGCCGTAGATGGCGATGCCGTTGGCGCGCCAGGGCAGCTGGACGGTGTTGTTGCGGAAGTGGTTGTCGTGGCCGATGTCGACCGAGGTGTCCTTGACGTACTTGCTGGCCCACACCGCGAGGGCGTCGTCCCCGGTGTTGCGGAAGGAGGAGTTGAACACGGTCGAGTTGCGGGTGCCGTTGGCGAAGTTGACGCCGTCGGCGTAGGTGTTGCGGATGCGGACGCCGCTGAACTCGACGCCGTCACCGGGGCCCCACAGCTCGGGGATGTTGGAGTAGTCCCGGCCGACCCAGGCGCCGACGTTGGCATGCTCGATCCACACGTTGGTGATCTTCGTGCCCTTGCCGAAGCGGCCGTTGAGGGCGACGCCCCCCTCCGCGCCTCCGTCGCCGCCGCGGATGGTGCCGGAGCCGAAGATCGCGAGGTCGGAGATCTTCGTGTTGTCGTCGATGTCGAAACCGAAGTTGCCCTCGTGCGGGTGGTTGATGCCGCCGGCCTGGTGCGGCGGGATGAGGGAGTACAGCTGGGAGTGCCACATGCCGGCGCCGCGCACGGTCACGTCCCGGATGCCGACCTGGTTGTACTGCCCCCGGTTCAGCGGGTCGTCGGTGAGGATCTTCTTCTCCTGCCGCCACTGCCCGGCCGGGATCCACACGCAGGGGATCTCGCCCTTCTGGTCCGCCGTGACGGCGCGCTGGAGGGCGTCCGCGTCGTCGATGCCGTCGTTGGGCACGGCCCCGTAGGCGGTGATGGAGACGCAGTCGGCGGGCTTGGCGGCGGGCGGGGCGACCTGCTCCAGGTCGATCAGGTCGATGACGTAGAACGCGGCGTCGTCCCCGGCGTCGCGCTGGAGCCGGAAGGTGGTGCCCGCCGGGTAGGTGTCGGCGAGCAGCGCGTGGGACTCGTCGAACAGCCGCCGGGCGTCGCCGCCGGGCCGGTTGGTCAGGCCCTCCGGGTCGTCGGTCGAGCCGTAGAGCCAGCTGTGCTTGGAGGACAGCGTCAGCTTGCGGACGAACTTCCCGTCCGCGTACAGGCTGATCGTGGCCTCGCGGCCGCCGCCGCCCGCCGCGTCCGGGATGGAGTTGCGGACGACGACGGAGTTGGCCGGGGCGGTGGCGGTGAACTCCACGTACTGGCCGGTGGCGTCCAGGCGTACGGACTCGCGGCCGGAGGACTCGCTCGCGAAGTTGGTGTGGCCGAAGGTGCGCTTCGCGTCCGCCTTGAGCACGGTGCCGTTGTGGCGGCCGTGCTCCGCCTCGTACGCGACGTACGGCACCGCCGCGCCGCGTCCGACGACCAGGGAGCGGGCGAGGACGTTGTTGTTCTCGAGGGTCTCCGCGACGACGGCGGTCGCGTCGGCGGTCGCGGTGAGGGTGGCGCCGCCGCCGGTGGCGGTCCAGCTGCCGCCGATGGCGACCGTGACGGTGCCGCCCGCGGGGACGGCGGCCGTGGTGCCGTTCAGGGTGGTGTCGCCCGCGGTGAGCCGGGTGACGGAGCCGGCGGGCACCGGGCTGGTGCCGCGGTTGCGGACGGCGACGGTGAAGGTGACCTTCGCGCCGACGGCCGGGTTCGCCGGGCTGGTGGTGATGGAGGTGACCTCCAGGTCCGGGCCGGGCGCCTGCGTGACGACGAGCCTGGTGGCGGCGTTGCGGCTGTTGTTGCTGTTGTCGAGTTCGGCGACCGTGTCGGTCGGGTCGACGACCGCGGAGACGGTGTACCCGCCCATGGGCCGCTTGCCGACGGTGACGGGCACCTTGACCGACTCGCCCGCGCCGAGCGCGCGCACGGGCGCGCTGCCCGCGACGGTGCCTTCGAGACTGACGTCGACCGTGGTCGCGGGGGCGGCCGCGGTGCCGGTGTTGCGGACGGTGGCGTCGACGGTGATCGGGTCGGCCTCGGACGGGGACGCCGGTGACCAGCTCAGGTCGGTGACGGTCAGGTCGGGCGCGGGCGCGGCGGCGCCGACGACCTCGAACTCGGCGACCTGTCCGCCGCCGGCGCCGGTGTTGCCGGAGAACTGCAGGCGTACGTCGGCGTACCGGCCGGAGACCGGGATGGTGACCGTGTTCCGGTTGCCGGACGGGCTGAAGGTGTAGTCGGCCCGGTCCTTGAGCGAGGTGAAGGCGGTCTCGCCCGCCTTGCGGCCGAGGACCTGGACGCTCTGGGTGCGGGTGCCCCAGACGGGGTCGGGGTTCAGTCTCAGCACGATGCCGGTCAGGTCGGCGTCGGCGCCGAGCCGTACCGTCAGCGCCGACGACTGGCCGCTCGCCTCCCAGTAGGTGGTGGTGCTGCCGTCGTTGGCGTGGGCGGCGACGTAGTTCTGGGTGTGCGAGGTGGCCTCGATGGGCTTGCGCAGCGCGAGGTTGGTGCCGGGCGGGGGTTCGGGGTCACCGCCCCCGGAGTCGCCGTAGACCTCCAGCTCGGACAGCTGCGCGGCGTTCCAGCCGGTGTTGGCGCTCACCTGCACGCGGACGTACCGCGTCTCGGCGGTGACGTCGAGCGTCACCGTGTTGCCGGACGACGGCGAGAAGGTCCGGCCCGCGGCGCCGGACAGGGAGGTGAAGTCCCTGCCGTCCGTGCTGCCCTGGACGCCGACGGTCTGGTTGCGGGACTCCCAGGACGCGGGGAGCTTGAGCACCAGCCGGTCGACGTCGACGGTGCCGCCGAGGTCGACCTGCACCCACTGCGGGAACGATCCCGCCGGTCCTTCCCAGTACGACGCCTGGCTGCCGTCGGTCACCTGGCTCGCCGGATAACCGCTGTGCGCTCCGCTCGCCGTGACCGGTCGGCCGAGCGCCAGGTTGGGCGCCTCGGCTGCGCGCCGGCCGGTCTCCTGGGCGGCACGCTGGCCGGCGCTTTGACCGGCCAGCTGGCCGGCGCTGTGGGGGGCGTGCTGTGCGGCGTGTGCCGCCGGGGCGGCCACGGGCAGCAGTCCGGCCGTGAGGAGCCCTGCCGTCACCAGCCCGGCGAGTCCCCACCGGCCGTGTTCTCTCCGTCTCATCGACCCTCTCGTTCCCTTGACGGGCGTGACGGGCTCACCAGGTGGGGGTGGGTCACGGGGTGGTGCGCGAGGGGGAACGGTTCCTGTCCTGGTGAGACCGAAACGCTGCTGATCCGATTCTTGAGTGATTTCGTCAATCTTTTGCAGCGCTGGGCTGACAGGTTTCTACCAGGGGTCGACTTTGTCAACGCCTCGGTACGGGTCCGTGGGGAGCGACCGGAGTGTGGCGTGAGGCACGCAACTCACCTCGACAGCCAACGCCCCGCGCGCTTTTCCCCTCTTGCACGGCGAAACCCCCCACCGTCAGAAGGGACAACACGCCGTGCGCTCACCAACGCGCGTACACACCGCCTCGGTTCGGCACGCGATCCTCGCCGTCACGGCGGCGGGATCGGTGCTCGCGGCACCGCTCTCCCCCGCCCACGCGGCGACGCCGTCCCCGAGACCCGATCTGCGCGCGGACGTGAACCGCGACGGACGGGTCGACGTCACCGGCACCACCGACACGGCCGGCGAGGACACGTGGGCCGTCGGGCGGGGCGCGGTCCACCTGCCCAACCTGGACGACGACACCAAGCGCTGCCCGGCGAAGGGCGCCGACGGCCGGCCGCTGTCCGACACCGAGCTGGCCGCGTGCAACGACGCCTCCGACGGCAAGGTCAACGGCACGGCCGACGCCGCGGACCTCGCCCGGGTGCGTTCCGTCCCGGTGCCCGGCCTGGCGGCGGACGCCAAGGGCAGCGTGCAGGTGACGACGGGGGCGAAGCGGACCCACGTCTTCGTCAAGCGGTCCGGCGGGTGGACCCGGGTCACCTCGGACACCCGGCTGACCGCCGCCGAGCTGCGCGCCGGAGTGGAGTTCGGCGTGGAGGCCACCGATGTGATCCGGGACAGCGCCGTGTGGGACGGCCGGGCGGTGATCCGGCTGTCCGTGACCTCCGGCGGCCGGACCGCCTCCGACTCGGTCACCCTGCGGGCCGCTCCCCTTCTCACCCACCACCACCTCCAGAGCGCCCGGCAGGTGATGGTCACCAAGGTGAGCGGCGCGGGCGAGTACGGCCGTCTCCAGCGCCAGTTCGTCAAGGACCTGGAGAAGGAGGTCAAGGCCGCCGGCATCACCAAGCCGCTGGTCACGTTCGAGAAGTACGGCGACCCGTGGGCGCAGGACTTCGTGGAGCCGGCGTACGTCAGCATGACCGGCCCCGGCGGCAAGCGGCACGTGATGCGGGTGATGCTGCGCTCCGCCCAGCTGGACCGCGAGGCGGGCCGGGAGCTGTTCGAGAAGGTGCGCGGCCGGGACGTGGGCGTCGTCCAGGTCACCGACCGCGCCGAACCGGACGACTGGTCGCTGAACTCCATGGGCAACCTGGAGACCATCCCGCCGTACGCGCACGGCGGCCGCTCCTTCCCGGCCGGGCGGATCATCATGGGCTGGCGCAAGGACAGCGATCAGCGGCCGTCGCCGGCGATGCGCACGCTGCTGAAGTCGCAGGGCCTGCAGGACCCGCTGCTGCTGGACACCTCCTGGCTGGGGGTCGGGCACGTCGACGAGTTCGTCCAGTTCCTGCCCGCCGACACTCCGCGCGGCTGGCGGATCGGCGTCGCCGACCCGGAGGCCGGGCTGCGGCTGCTGCGCGACGCGCAGGCCGGCGGCCACGGCGCGGTCAAGATGTTCTCCGTGCCCGGCCTCGGCGGTGACGTCCCGGCCCCGGAGGAGACCATCGACCAGGTCCTCGCCACCCGGCACTTCGTCGCCGACAACACCATGGCGGCCGAGCGCATCAAGGCGAACCTGGAAATCCTCAAGAAGGCGACCGGCGTCACCGACGCGGAGATCGTCCGCGTTCCGGCCCTGTACACCCGTGAGGCGCTGACGCGTGCGGCGGACGGCGACGAGGTGCCCATGCCGCGGCTGACCCGGCTGGGCGGCGGCACGTCCCTCGCCGACACGTTCCAGGACCGCGGCCAGCAGAAGTGGCTCGCCGGGAACGGCCGCGGCACCGGCAAGACCGCCCGGGCGACGGTCATGACCAGCGCCTACGTCCCCGGCGCGGTCAACGGTGTCCTCCTCGGCCGCGACCGCTACCTCGCCCCGCGCCAGTGGGGCCCGCTCGTCGGCGGCAAGGACATCTTCACCGAGGCGGTGAACGCCGCCTACCGCAAGGCCGGTCTGAAGGTGTCGTACATCGACGACTGGTACACGTACCACCTCGGCATGGGCGAGGTGCACTGCGGCACCAACACCCTGCGCGACGCCTCCGCGGCCTGGTGGGCGGCCCCGCGGCGGTAGCCGTGACGACTCGCGGCACGCACGCGGAGCGCCGATGATGCCACTCGGGGTGATTCCCGGGCGGAACGGACAGAGCGGAGTGTGCTGCGATGGCGAAGAGGCGGGGCCCGGCGGTCGCCGCGCTGGGCGTGGCAGTGGCGCTGCTGGCCACCGGGGCCTGCGCGCAGTCCGCCGCGCGAGGGCCGGCGGACGCCGGGCACGGCGCGCCCACGGCGGTGGTGCGGACGGACGCGGGAACGGTGCGCGGCACCGTCTCCGGCCGGCACCGCTCGTTCCGCGGCATCCCGTACGCGGGACCGCCGACCGGTGAGCACCGCTGGGCCGCGCCCCGTCCCGTGCGCCCCTGGCAGGGCGTACGGGGCGCCACCCGGCCCGGTCCGCTGTGCCCGCAGGTGCCCGCGCAGTACGGCGGGACCACCAGCCTGGAGGAGGACTGCCTGGTCCTGAACGTGACCGCCCCGGCCCGGTCCGGCCGGGGCCGCGGGCTGCCGGTGTTCGTGTGGATCCACGGCGACGGCACGATCGGCGGCGGGCACCTGTTCGATGCCCGTCGGCTCGCCGACCGGGGGCTGATGGTCGTCACCGTCAACTACCGGCTCGGGGTCTTCGGTGGGTTCGCCCACCCCGGACTGCCGGGTTCCGGGACCTTCGCGCTGCAGGACCAGCAGGCGGCGCTGCGGTGGGTGGCCCGCAACGCGGCGGCCTTCGGCGGCGATCCCGGCAACGTGACCGTGGCCGGCACCTCGTTCGGCGCCGCCGCGATCGTCGGACACCTCACGTCGCCCTCCGCGCGGGGGCTGTTCCACCGTGCGGTGCTCTCCAGCGGCGAGGGCATGATGGACATGCTGGCCGGCATGATGGGGCCGCAGGTCCCGGCGTACCGCTGGTACACCTGGCGCACCGTGCGCGACCTGCGCGACGCCGGACGGGATGTGGCCGCCGGGCTGGGCTGCGCCGGCCCGGACCCCGGCCGCGCCCTGCGCTGTCTGCGGGCGCTGCCGGTGAAGCGGATCCTGGAGGTGCCGTACGTCATGAACGTCTTCCAGGCGTTCGCGTTCGGCGAGGGTGTGCTGCCCGAGCTGCCGGAGAAGGCCCTGGAGGAGGGGCGCTTCCACCGGGTGCCGGTGCTGTCCGGGGCGACCCGCGACGAGCACCGGCTGTTCGTCGGGCTGACGTGGGACGCGGTGAACGGCAAGCTGACCGAGGGGCAGTACGAGGAGCTGGCGGTGACGGCGTTCGGGAAGGAGCGCGCGGCCGCCGTGCTCGCCGAGTACCCGGTGGACGCCTTCCCCTCCCCCGCCCTCGCCTGGGCGACGGTGGTCACCGACCGCATGTGGGCGCGCGGCACCTACGCCCAGCACACCGCCCTCGGCCGCCATGTGCCCACGTACGCCTACGAGTTCGCCGACCGGCGGGCGCCGATGTATCTGCCCGTGCCGGCCGGGGACTTCGACTTCGGCGCCTACCACGCCTCCGACACGCCGTACGTGTTCGAGGACGAGGCCCTCCGCGGCCGGTTCACTCCGGCCCAGGCGCGGCTCGCGGACGCCGTCACCGACTACTGGGCGACGTTCGCCGCGACCGGCCGGCCGGGGCGTCGCGGCCTGGCGCCCTGGCCGGCGTTCGAGCCGGGCTCCCCGGTCCCGCACACCCAGTCGCTGGCGCCCGGCGCGGTCACGGCGGTGGACTACGCGGCCGCCCACAACCTCGCCTTCTGGCGCCGCCTGGGCTGAGCCGTCCAGCGGTCGGCGGGCCGTGTCAGGCCAGCGTCCTGCCGGACTCGACGACGACTCCGTACAGGTCGCCGATCGTCGCGAGCGCGCCGCGGTGGAGCTGCGCGGCGGGCACCTCGGTTCCCGCCGCCGGCAGCGGGCGGGTGGCGCAGGCGTCGGCGACGACCGTGGGCCGGTAGCCGCGCAGGAACGCGCCCTGCGCGGTGAACAGCACGCACATGTGCGTCATGAAGCCCGCGACGACGACGTCCTTGTGTCCGGCGGCGGCGACGAGGTCACCCAGGTCGGTGCCGACGAAGGCGTCCGGGACCTTCTTGACGACGACGGACTCCCCGTCGGCCGGTGCGACGCGGGGGTGAATCTGCCCGATCTCGGCCCGGATGTCGTACAGGGTGCCCGCGCCGCCGTCGTTGACGACGTGGATGACCGTGGCGCCCGCCTCCCGGGCGCGGTCCAGCAGTCCGGCGGCGGAGTCGAGCGCCGCCTGCCAGCCGTCCAGTTCCAGCACGCCGCGGACGTAGGTGTTCTGGTAGTCGACCAGGATCAGGGTGGCGTCGGCGAGGGACGCGGGCGTCTCGTCGAAGCCCATGAGTGTGCGCAGCGTGGTCGTGGCCATGGAGGTTCCCCTAAGAATCGGTACGCCAAGTCCGTTGAGCGGAACGGCAGTTGTGGCTCCGGACGGGCGGGGTGCCGCTCGTGCCGGGTACGTGGGGAACGCTACGGGCCCGCTTCACGTGTCGGCAATGTCATCTAACCTGCAGATCCGGACATGACCGTTGCCGACCGGGCGGAGACAGCAGCCTTGAGCACCGTGGAACGACTCGTCGTCATCCTCCTCTTCGACGGCGTCGACCTGCTCGACGTGACCGGCCCGCCCGAGGTGTTCTCCCTGGTGCGGCGCGAGCTGAACGGGGTCTCCCCGGTCTACCGGGTGGTCCTGGCCGCCGAGACCCCCGAACCCGTGACCACGGCCGCCGGGGTGCGGGTGCTCCCCGACGCGACCTTCGAGGAGGTGGCGAGGGAGAGCATCGACACCCTCATGGTGCCCGGCGCGGTCGAGACCGACGACCGGGGCCGGGTGCGCGCGGTCACCGACCCGGTGGTGACCGGCTGGGTGAAGACCCTCGCCGAGCGGACCCGCAGGGTCACCTCGGTCTGTGTCGGGGCGCATGTCCTGGCCGCCGCCGGGCTCCTCGACGGCAGGCGCGCCACGACCCACTGGTCCACGGCCCGGCAGCTGGCCGCCGAGCACCCGGCGGTCCGCGTCGACGCCGACCCGATCTTCATCCGCGACGGTGAGGTGTGGACCGGCGCGGGGATCAGCGCCTGCCTCGATCTGTCCCTCGCCCTGGTCGCCGACGACTTCGGGGAGGCGCTCGCGCTGCGCGTCGCCCGGCAGCTGGTGATGTACCTGAAGCGCCCCGGCGGGCAGAGCCAGTTCAGCGTGCCGCTCGAACCGCTCTCCGCCACCCGGCGTGTCGAGGAACTGCGTCACCACATCCTGCGGCACATCGCGCAGCCGCTCACGGTCGCGGACCTCGCCGCCCACGCCCATCTCAGCGAGCGCCAGCTCACCCGCGTCTTCACGTCGGAGCTCGGCATGACGCCGAGCGCCTACATCGAGTCCGTGCGCGTGGAACTCGCCCGCCGGCAGCTGGAGTCGACCGACGCGACACTGGAACGCATCGTGTCCGTCTGCGGGTTCGGTACGACGGACACCCTCGTGCGCGCGTTCCGCCGCCGCCTCGACACCACTCCCACGGAGTACCGCCGCCGCTTCCGGGCCGCCACCGGCTGAGTGCGCGCGGCCCGGGGCGTGCCGCGCGGCGGTACCGGGAAGGCCGGCACCGCGCCGGTCACCGGGGACGGTGCGGGCGGTGCCGGCCTGCGGGCCGGTGTCAGAAGGTCAGTTTCCAGCTGTCGATGTAGCCCGTGTCCTGGGCGGCCACGTCCTGCACCCGCAGCCGCCAGTCGCCGTTGGCGGGCTCGCTGGAGGCGTCGACGGTGTAGGTGGTGGTGACGTTGTCCGCGGAGTCGGAGCTGCTGGAGTTCTTCAGCCGGTAGGCGGTGCCGTCGGGGGCGAGCAGGTCGACGACCAGGTCACCGCGCCACGTGTGCTTGATGTCCACGCCGACGCGGAGCGTGGCGGGGGCGTTTCCGGTGCGGCCGGTGACGGGGACGGTGGAGGTGACGGCCGCGCCGTTGTCGGGGATGGCGACGTCGGTGGTGTTCTCGTACGTCGTGCCCGGCGGGGGCGTTGTCGCCGTGCTCAGCGTCCAGATGGCGTGGGCGAGGGCGTCGCTGTTGCGGTCCAGGGCGGTGTCGTTGATGTTCGCCGTGGTGTCGCACGACGAGTGGTAGCAGCGGTCGAAGGGCTGGCCCGCGGTGCCGCCCCACTTGGCGGCCTGGGCCGACGTCTTGGTGCGGCTGGCGCCGGTGAACAGGCCGCCGACGGGTATGCCCGCGTTCTTGAAGGAGGCGTGGTCGGAGCGGCCGTCGCCCTCGGTCTCGATCTCGGTGGGCACGCCGATGCCCGCGTACCAGTCCTTGAAGACCTTCTCGATCGCCGGGTCGTCGTCGTAGACGAAGTAGCCGGGGTTCGGGGAGCCGACCATGTCGAGGTTGATGTAGCCCGTGATGCGGGCGCGGTCGGCGGCGGCGAGGGTGTTGACGTAGTGCTTGGAGCCGACCAGGCCCAGTTCCTCCGCGCCCCACCAGGCGAACCGCAGGTGCTTGGCGGGCTGGAGCTGGGCCCGCGAGACGGCGAGCGCGGTCTCCAGGACGGCCGCCGATCCGGAGCCGTTGTCGTTGATGCCGGCGCCGGAGGAGACGGAGTCGAGGTGGGCGCCGGCCATGACGACCTGGCCCGGGTCGCCGCCGGGCCAGTCGGCGACGAGGTTGTAGCCGGTGGTGCCGGAGTAGGTGAACTGCTGCAGGGTGGTGGTGAATCCGGCGGCGTCCAGCTTGGCGCGCACGTAGTCGATGGAGGCCTTGTAACCGGGGCGGCCGTGCGCCCGGTTGCCGCCGTTGGCGCCCGCGATGGACTGGAACTGGGTCAGGTGCGCCTTGACGTTGGCGAGCGGGATGTCGGGGGCGGCGAGGACCCGCGCCGCGGTCGCCACCGAGGGGGCGGAGGCGGCCGGGGCGGAGTGGGCCGGGGCGGCGGCGAGCAGCGCGCCGGCCAGGGTGAGGGCGGTCGCCGTCGCGGTACGTCTGAAACGGCTTCTGGGCAGGGTGAACCGGGGAGTCGTCACGTGGGGGTCCGCACTTTCTCGTCGTGGGTGGGGTTGCCGGACGAAGTCTGAAGCGGTGGTGCCAGAGCTGTGCGGGTGCTGTGTGTGCCCGATGGTCAGGGAGATGTCGATGTCCCGTCAAGACGCTTGCCGGACATCGGTGTTCGCTGAGCGGACAGGACGGGGCGGCCCGTCGGCGGAGACGGTGCTTGACCGGCGGGGACCACGCCGGATCGGCGGGGACTGCTCCCGGTTAGGGCGGCGACTACTCCTCGCCGACGCGGACCACGGCCAGCGTGATGTTGTCCGGGCCGCCCGCCTCGATGGCCGCCCTCCACAGCTCGAAGGCCGCGCGGCCGTCGTCGTGCTCCCGGAGCACGTCCTCGATCACGTCGTTCGTCAGCGGGTCGGTCACCCCGTCGGTGCAGATGAGATAGCGCTCACCGGGAGACAGCGGTACGGGGGTGACGTGCGCGTGGACGGCGCGGAAGACGGGGCTGCCGCCGAGGCTCTGGGTGACGAGGGACGTGGTGCGCTGCCCGGGCTCCAGCGGCGGGCTGTCGTCGACGCTGAGCTGGCGCAGCCCGTCCGGGGAGAGCGCGAGGACGCGGCTGTCGCCCACGTTGAACACCAGCAGCGAGTCGTCGCGTACGACGACACCGGCGACGGTCGTCCCCATGGTGGCCAGCTCGCCTCCCATGTCACCGCCCGCGGCGTCGTAGACGGCCCGGTTGCAGGCGTCCAGGAGGTCGCGGACGGCGGCCTCGGTGCCGAGGTCCGAGCCGTTGGAGGCGAGCCCGCGCACGACGAGGGAGCTGGCCAGATCGCCGCCGGGGTGGCCGCCCAGGCCGTCGGCGACGGCGACGACGAGGGGGCTCCCGAGCGGGAAGACCAGGGTCTGCGGGCTCTCGGTGACGGTCGCGCACAGGGTCCAGGGGCCGATCACGAGACTGTCCTCGTTCCCGGTCCGCCGCAGCCCGGGATGGCTGAGCGCACTCACAGCGACGTACTGCATGGGGCGCCACCGCCTTCCGTCCGGCCGCGTCGGCGGGCCGGGTCCGGTACCAGTCTAGGAAGACGGCGGTCGGCCCGTGCCCGGGGGCACGGGTCGCGGGGGTACGGGCGCACGGGGGTACGGGCACGGGGGGGGGGGGGGTACGGCCGGCGCGGGGCCGGAGGCCGGGCCTCGGACCGCACCGAGCCGCGCCGGACCGCACCGGACCGGGCCGCACCACACCGGCGCGCCGGTCCGCGTCAGGACGCTCACCGCGACGTGCGGAAGACTGGGGACGTGGGCGTGGCTCACCGCCCGGCCGGCACGGTGCCGGCGGGCGCCGGCTCGGGAGGGATCAGCGACATGATCATCTTTGGTACCAAGGGGTATCTGTACCAGCTCGCGATACTCACGCTGGTCTGCGGCCGCTGCGGCAATCCGGCCGCGCACACGCTGAGGAAGCGCGTCACCAAGTTCACCCTGTTCTTCGTGCCGCTGTTCCCCTTCTCGACGAAGTTCGCCACGCAGTGCACGTTCTGCGGGGCGGAGCAGCAGGTGACCAAGGAGCAGGCGGAGCAGCTGCAGGCGCAGGCCACGGGCGGCCAGACCCAGGGGCAGCCCCAGCAGCAGCCGTACGGTCACTGAGTACGCGGCGAAGGGCGGTGCCCCCGCCCGCGCCGGGGCGCGCCCGGCCCGCCATGATGGCGTGCGTGACGAACAGCGCGACGACGCATCCCTCCCGCATACCGGGCTACGACGGCGGCCCCTTCACCCACCGCCCCGAGCTGCTGGCCCAGCCCCTTTTCTGGCTGGGCCACCTCTACAGCTGTGCCGCCGAGGCCGAGGCCGAGGAACTGCTGCTCGGCGCGGACGAGGAGGCCGCCGCGGAGGGTCAGCGGCGGTTGCTGGAGGGGGACGAGTGGCCCGTCTTCACCGTGCCGCTGCAGGGCGGCCACCGGCTGTACGTCGTCTACCGCGCCGCCCCGGACGACCCGGGCATCGACTACCTCCTGCACCACCCCGACTGGGAGCGGGCCGAACTGCTCGCCCAGGACGAGGGCCACTTCATGGGTCCCGCACTGTCCTGGCCCGAACTGTGCGCGGCGGCGGACAACGGTCTGCCCGGCGGCAGCACGTCCGACCCCGGGGCCCGGCTGCTGCTGTTGCTGCCCGCGCTCGGGGACGAGGCCGTGCCCGACGAGGCGGCCGGCCGGGTGGCCGCCGCCCTGCGCGCGTGTACGGCCGTGGAGGCGCCCGAGGCGCTGGCCGCGGCCCTGCTCGACGCCCAGGGGCCGGCCGGTGCCGCGCGCTGGTCCACCGCCGAGGGCGTCGGCCGGGTCAGCGACGGCCCGTACTCGTACCGCAACCCGGACAACCACTTCGCGCTGCCGCCGGCCCGGCTGGCCCGGATCAGCGCCGCGCTGGACGGTGTCGGCAGCGCGTGAGCGGGCCGGCGCGGGGCCCCGCGGC
>NZ_JBFATR010000054.1:0-44367 GCF_040678395.1 Streptomyces sp. NPDC052687
GCAGCGCCGACGGCCGCGGCACCGGGACCGGCGGCACGCGTCCCGCCCGCCACGCGGCGAGTCCGGTGGTCGCGCCGATGAACAGCACCGCGCCGACCGGTATCGCGACGAGCGCGGCGGTGTGGCCGGGCAGTCCCTGCCACACGCCCACCGCGTCCCCGAGGCGCCCCGGGAACCGGCTGCCCAGCGTCTCGGTGAGCGCCGCCGCGGCCACGGCGCCCAGCACGGCGTACGCCAGATGCTGGAGGAGGAAGACCCGGACGACCTGGCCGGGGGTGAAGCCGATCGCCTTCAGCACGGAGATGTCCCGCAGATGACCGCGGATGCGGGTGCCGATGGCGCCGTGCACGGCGAACCCGGCGGCGATCAGCGCGCCGAGCCCGAAGAGCCCCAGCACCTGCCCGAGCAGCCGGGTGTCGCCCTGCGCCTCGGCGCGGGCCTGCTGCCAGGTGGAGACCTCGCCGATCGCCCCGGCGCCCAGCACGGTCACGGCGCGCTGCACGGCGTACCCGGTGTCCGACGGGTCCGTGAGCCGCAACCCGATCACCTGGGCGTCCTCGCCGGGCAGCGCGGACGGCAGGGCCCAGACCAGGCCCGGCCGCTCGCCCGGCCGGTAGCGCAGCTCGGCGCTGTCGGCGACGCCGACGACGGTCAGCCGCCTTCCGGTCCCGGGCAGGGTCAGCGGGTCGCCCGGCTCGGCGAGCAGGGCGCGGGCGAGGCTGCTCTCCAGGACCACGCCGTCCGGCGCGGCCGGGTCGAGCCAGCGTCCCGCGGTGAGCAGCGGCCGGCCCACGGGGGGCGTCTCGGCGGGGCTGCCGCGCAGTTCGACGGAGGCGCGGCTGCCGCGTGAGGCGAGGGTGGCGGAGTCGGTGCGGTAGGGGCCGGCGACGGACTCGACGCCGTCCAGGGCGGCCAGCGCGCCGGTGTCGGCGGACTCGTCGACATGGAGCCAGACATGGGCGCCGCGCGCCTGGGTGAACACCCGCTGCCAGG
Source organism: Streptomyces sp. NPDC052687 (assembly GCF_040678395.1). Taxonomy (NCBI): domain Bacteria; kingdom Bacillati; phylum Actinomycetota; class Actinomycetes; order Kitasatosporales; family Streptomycetaceae; genus Streptomyces; species Streptomyces sp. NPDC052687. Next base: position 994 of record NZ_JBFATR010000054.1, read on the forward strand.
GGTTGGTGGCGTACCCGAACAGGGCCGTGGCCAGCAGCAGCGAGACGACGATGCCCGCGGTGGCGAGGACCAGGAAGACCGCCTCACCGCGGTGCGTGCGCAGATCGGAGTGCGCCCAGCGCAGGGTGGCTCGCACGGCCTCAGCCCCCGCGGACGCGGTGCTCGTACAACGGCAGGTCGGCGCCCGGCAGGTCGGTGCCCGCCGCCTCAGCGCCCGGCAGGTCAGTGCCCGCCGTGTCAGTGCCCGGCACGTCCGTCCCCGCCAGGTCGGTGCCCGGCATGTCAGTCACCGGCATGTCAGTCACCGGCATGTCAGTCCTTCAGCTCCAGCACGCCGGATATCCCGGAGCGGCGCGGCCGGGGGCCGGTGTCGAGGTGCGCGTCGTCGGCGATCCGCCCGTCGAAGAAGCTGATCACCCGGTCCGCGGCGCTCGCCAGCCGGGCGTCGTGCGTGACCAGCAGAATCGTCTGGCCGCGCTGGTGGAACCGGGACAGCAGCCGCATCACCTCGCGCGTGCCCTTGCTGTCGAGGCTGCCCGCGGGTTCGTCGGCGAGCAGCACCGGCGGATGGTTGACCAGGGCGCGGGCGAGCGCGACCCGCTGCTGCTCGCCGCCGGACAGCTCCCCAGGCATGCTGCGCTCCTTGCCCGCGAGGCCCAGCTCGGCCAGCAGTTCCTCGCGCTCGGCGCGGGCCCGCCGCGGCGGGACCCCGGCGAGCAGGGCGGGCAGCTCGACGTTGTCGGCGACGGACAGGTTCGACACCAGGTTGAAGAACTGGAAGACGATCCCGATGCGCTTGCGCCGCTCGACCGCCCACCGGGCCTCGCTCCAGGCGTCCGTGGACTCGCCGTCCAGCCGGATGGAGCCGGCGTCCGGCCGCTGGAGCCCGCCCAGCAGATGCAGCAGCGTCGACTTCCCGGCGCCCGACGGGCCGGTGATCGCCACGAACTCGCCGCGCCGCACCGCCAGGTCGACCCCGCGCACGGCGTGCACGGGCGCGCCCTCACCGCGGTGGGTCTTCACCAGGCCCTCGGCGCGCAGCACAGGAGGGGAACCGTCACTCACTCCAGCTCCTCCAGCTCTTCCTGGCACCTCTCCAGCCAGTCGAGGTCGGCCTGGAGATGCAGCATCGCGCCCTCGATCAGCAGCTGGGCGATGCGGTTGTCGCGGTCTTCGGCGGCGGCCAGCTTCGACAGCTGCCGCATGGTGTTCAGATACTGGCGCCGCTGCTTGTTGATCAGGGCGATCTGATCGGCGAGACCGGTCTGCGGGGCGAGGGCCAGTTTCATGAAGAACTCGTCCCGCACCCGCGGCTCGTCCTCGGGCTCCTCGAACCAGGCGCGCAGCGCGTCCCGCCCGGTGTCGGTGAGGTGGTAGACCTTCTTGTTGGGCCGGCTCGACTGTTCGACGTCCTCGCCCTCGATCAGTCCCTGTTTCTCCAGGCGGCCGAGGGTGACGTAGATCTGGCCGACGTTCGGCTGAGGGTACGCGGACCCCAGCAGTTGCTCAAGGTCCTGCTTCAGCTCGTAGCCGTGGGCCGGGCCGCGCGCGAGGAGTGCCAGGAGGGGCAGGCGCACTCGTGCAGTCCTCCTGTCCTCGCCATGTGCGTAATGTGGGCCAGGCCCTAGTATCGCCCATACCTAACAGGTATACATGGCCTCTGACCCGGGCGAGGGTGCCCGTGGCCGGTGTACAGGGAGGAACCTATGCGGTGGATGAGTGCCGCGGGTAGGGGCCTCCTCGTTCTCGTGGTCCTGCTGACCGGTTACGTCGCCTCCGGCGCCCAGGCGGGCCAGGCCCGCGGCGACGCCGGGCGCGGACCGCTCACGCTCGCCACCGCCGGCGACCTCACCGGCTACCTCGGCCCCCTGCTGGAGGGCTGGAACCGCGCCCACCCCGGCGAGCGCGTCACCCTCGTCGAACTGCCCGACTCGGCCGACGAGACCCGCGCCCAGATGGCCACCGACCTGCGGGCCGGCGGCCGCGGCCGGTTCGACGTCCTCAACATCGACGTCAACTGGACCTCCGAGTTCGCCGCGGCCGGCTGGATCCGCCCGCTGCCGCGCGACCGCTTCGACCTGGACGCCTTCCTGCGGCCGGTGGTCGGCACCGCGACCTACGACGGGCGGCTGTACGCCGTCCCGTACGTCACCAACGCGGGCCTGCTGCTGTACCGCAAGGACGTCCTCGCCGCGGAGGGCGTCCCGCCGCCGCGCACCTGGGCGGAGCTGGAGCGGTACGCGAAGACCCTCGCGCCCCGGCACGGACTCGACGGGTACGCCGGCCAGTTCCTGCCCTACGAGGGCCTGACCGTCAACGCCGCCGAGGCGGTCTACTCGGCGGGCGGCACGATCCTCGGCGACGAGGGCGCCCGCGTCACCGTGGACTCCGCGGCGGCCCGCGAGGGCATCGGGTTCCTCGCCCGCGGGGTGCGCGACGGCTGGATCCCGGGGGCGGCGCTGGCGTACAAGGAGGAGGAGTCCCGGCAGGCCTTCCAGGACGGGCGGCTGCTCTTCCTGCGCAACTGGCCGTACGCCTACGTCTCCGCCTCCGCCGAGGGCTCCCGGGTCGCCGGGAAGGTCGGCGCCGTACCGCTGCCGGGGCCGGACGGGCCGGGGACCAGCGTCCTCGGCGGCTCCAACCTGGCGGTGAGCAGCCATGCCCGGCATCCCGACACCGCGGCGCGCCTGATCGCCTACCTCACCAGCGAACCCGTGCAGCGCCAGGTCCTCACCCGCGGCGCGCTGCCACCGGTCAGGGCCGCGCTCTACGACGATCCCGCGCTGGTGCGCGCCCACCCGTATCTGCCGACCCTGCGCGAGAGCGTGCTGCGGGCCGCGCCGCGCCCGAAGAGCCCGCACTACGACCAGGTCAGCCTGGTGGTGCAGGCGGCCGTGCAGGACGCGCTGACCGGGCGGCTGACGCCCGAGGCGGCGGTGCGCCGGCTGGCGCGTGAGCTGGCGGCCGTCTCCCACCGCTAGTTAGTTACCTGTTAGGTAACGCGGACGTCTCAACTGCCTTCAGTCTGTCCGCTTTCACCCGGCTTTGTCATGCCAACTGGCCGGTATCTTCTGTTCTTTTCGTTGACACGCCGATGACACGCCTACCTAACATGCATGCATGTTGAGTAAGTGCCACTGGTGGCGGGACGCCGTGATCTACCAGGTGTACGTCCGCAGCTTTCTGGACAGCACCGGTGACGGAGTCGGCGATCTCGCCGGCGTCCGGGCGGGACTGCCGTACCTGAAGAAGCTCGGCGTGGACGGGATCTGGCTGAGCCCCTTCTACCCCTCGCCGCAGCACGACCACGGCTACGACGTGGCCGACTACTGCGACGTCGACCCGCTCTTCGGCGACCTCGCCGAGTTCGACCAGCTGGTGCGGGCCGCCCGGCGGCTCGGCATCAAGGTGCTGCTCGACATCGTCCCCAACCACTGCTCCAGCGCCCACCCGTGGTTCCGCGAGGCACTCGCCTCCCCGCCCGGCAGCGCGGCCCGCGCCCGCTTCCACTTCGCCGACGGCCGCGGCCCCGACGGCAGCGAGCCCCCGAACAACTGGCACGCCATGTTCGGCGGCCCGGCCTGGACCCGGGTCACCGAGGCCGACGGCCGGCCCGGCCAGTGGTACCTGCACATGTTCACGCCCGAGCAGCCCGACTGGAACTGGCGCAACCCCGCGATCCGCGCCGAGTTCGACCGGATCCTGCGCTTCTGGCTCGACCGGGGCGTCGACGGCTTCCGCATCGACGTCGCCGCCGGCCTCTTCAAGCACCCCGCGCTGCCCGACTCCGACGACCCCGAGGCCGACGCCCGCACCCGCGACTCGGTCAACCCGCTCGCCTGGAACCAGCCCGAGGTGCACGACGTGTGGCGGCACTGGCGGGCGGTCTGCGAGGAGTACCGGGAACGCGACGGCCGCGAACGCCTGCTCGTCGGCGAGGTGTCCGTGCCCACCGCACGCGAACACGCCCTCTACGTCCGCCCCGACGAACTCCACCAGGCCTTCTTCTTCGACCTGCTCGGCGCGCCCTGGGACCCCGACGCCTTCCGCAAGGTCATCTCCGAGGCCATGGCGGACATCGCCGGCACCGGCTCCACCGTCACCTGGGTCCTCAACAACCACGACCAGGTCCGCACCGTCACCCGCTACGGCGAGCCCACCCCGCACGGCAGCGGCCTCGGCGCCGCCCGCGCCCGCGCCGCCGCGCTGCTGATGCTCGCGCTGCCCGGCGCCGCGTACATCTACCAGGGCGAGGAGCTGGGCCTGCCCGAGGTCGTCGACCTGCCCGACGACGTGCTCACCGACCCGATCTTCCGGCGCACCGGCAGCCGCGCCCGAATCCGCGACGGCTGCCGGGTGCCGCTGCCGTGGTCCGGGCAGGCCTCGCCGTTCGGCTTCACCTCCGGCGCCGAGACCGCCAAGCCGTGGCTGCCGCAGCCCGAGTGGTTCGCCGAGTACGCCACCGACCGCGCCCTCGCCGACACCCGCTCCTTCTGGCACCTCTACCGGGACGGCCTGCAACTGCGCGCCGCCCTGCCCCAGCTCGGCGAGGGCACCCTGCGCTGGCTGGAGACCCCGCCCGGCGTCCTGGCCTTCGTCCGCGGCGACGACCTCGTGTGCGCCGTCAACTTCGGTACCGCACCCGCACCCGCGCCCGCGCCGGTCGCCGGCACCCCGCTGCTGTCCAGCGGCCCCTGCCCGCCCGGAGAGCTGCCCGGCTCGACGGCGGCCTGGTGGATCAGCGACCTCCCCGTCTCCTGCTGAGACATCCCCTGTCTCCGGAGACCCCCCGTCTCCTGCTGAGACACCCGCTGTCTCTCCGGAGACACCTCCTGTCTCTCCGGAGACACCCCTGTCTCCCCCCGAGACACCTCTGCGCCTCCTCCCGAGGCACCTGCGAAGGGACATCGACGATGATGCGACGACGTACCACCCTGCTCACCACCTGTACCGCCCTCGCCCTGGCCCTCGGCGCGACCGCCTGCGGCGGCGGTCCCGTCACGGCCGGCGGCGGCGACCAGGCGCTCAGCGGCCAGACCGTCACCGTGGCCGGTGTCTGGTCCGGCACCGAGCAGAAGAACTTCCAGAAGGTGCTCGACGCCTTCACCGAGAAGACCGGCGCCAAGACCCAGTTCGTGTCCACCGGCGACAACGTCTCCACCGTCGTCGGCAGCAAGATCGAGGGCGGCAACGCCCCCGACGTCGTGATGGTCCCGCAGGTCGGCGTGCTCCAGCAGTTCGCCGAGCAGGGCTGGCTAACGCCGCTGTCGGAGAAGACCGAGAAGGCCGTCGACGCAGGCTTCGCCCCCGTCTGGAAGAAGTACGGCAGCGTCGACGGCAAGCTGTACGGCCTCTACTTCAAGGCCGCCCACAAGTCGACCGTCTGGTACAGCCCCGACGCCCTCGCCCAGGCGGGCGTGAAGCCGCCGAAGACGTACGACGAGATGCTGAAGGCCGGGCGGACCGTCTCCGACTCCGGGCTCGCCGCCTTCTCGGTCGCCGGACAGGACGGCTGGACCCTCACCGACTGGTTCGAGAACGTCTACCTCTCCCAGGCCGGCCCCGAGAAGTACGACGCCCTCGCCGCGCACGAGCTGAAGTGGACCGACGCGAGCGTGGTGAAGGCGCTGGAGACGCTCGGCAAGCTCTTCGAGGACAAGCAGCTCGTCGCGGGCGGCCAGAAGGGCGCCCTCAACACCGACTTCCCCGGCTCGGTCGAGAAGGTGTTCGGCCCGAAGCCCGAGGCGGGCATGGTCTACGAGGGCGACTTCGTCGCCGGTGTCGCCAAGGACCAGTTCGGCAAGGCGATCGGCGAGGACGCGGACTTCTTCCCGTTCCCGGCGGTCGGCGGCGGCAAGGCGCCCGTCGTCAGCGGCGGCGACGCGGCCGTCGTCCTGAAGGACGGCAAGAACCGCAAGGCCGCCATGGCGCTCCTGGAGTACCTGGCCACCCCCGAGGCCGCGGCCGTGTGGGCCGAGGCCGGCGGCTTCCTCTCGCCCAACAAGAAGCTCGACCTCGCCTCCTACGGCGACGACGTCACCCGCGCCACCGCCCGGTCCCTCGTCGCGGCCGGCGATTCGGTCCGCTTCGACATGTCCGACCAGGCCCCCGCCGCCTTCGGCGGCACCAAGGGCGCGGGCGAGTGGAAGATCCTCCAGGACTTCCTGCGCGACCCGTCCGACCCGAAGGCCACCGCGGAGCGGCTGGAAGCCGCGGCGGCGAAGGCGTACCGGGGCTGACATGACCGCCACCCTCGTGAAAGAGGCGAGCCCGCCGGCCGCCGCGGTCGCCGACACCCGTCGGCGCCCGCGGCGCCGGGGCCGGATCATCGCCCTGCTCTTCGTCTTCCCCGCGCTGCTCCTGCTGGGCGCCCTCGTCGTCTACCCGGTGCTGTTCTCGGTCGGCCGCAGCTTCTTCGACGCCGGCGGCACCCGGTTCGTCGGCGGCGAGAACTACGCCGAGATGTTCCGCGACCCCGCCACCCTCAAGGCCATCCGCAACACGGCGATCTGGGTCGTGGTCGCGCCGACCCTGCTGACCGGCCTCGGACTGATCCTCGCCGTCCTCGTCGAGAAGGTCCGCTGGGCCACCGCGTTCAAGCTGCTGCTCTTCATGCCGATGGCGGTCTCCTTCCTCGCCGCCGGCATCATCTTCCGGCTCGCCTACGACGAGGACCCCGACAAGGGCGTGCTGAACGCGGCCGTGGTCTCCGTACACGACGCCTTCACCGGCACCTCCTCCTATCCCACGGCCCGCGCCCGCGACGGCCAGGGCCTGACCAGGGAGGCGGACGGCGCCTACCGCACGAGCACCGCCGCATCACCGGGCGACACGGTGACGCTCGGCCTGGTCGGCGTCCAGCCCAAGGACCTGCCCGGCGGCGCCGAACCCGCCCGCGCCGCGGCCGCGCGCACGGCCGCCCCCGGCGAACTGCGCGGCGTCGTCTACCTGGACTTCACGCCCGGCGGGGGAGGGGAACAGGGCAGGGTCGACCCACGCGAGAGCGGCCTGCCGGAGATGAGGGTCGAGGCGGTGCGCGGCGGCGAGGTGGTCGCCGCCACGACCACGGCGTCCGACGGCTCGTTCCGCTTCGGCGGCCTCACCGACGGCTCCTACACCGTCAGGCTGCCCGCCTCGAACTTCGCCCCGCCCTACGAGGGCGTCTCCTGGCTCGGCCCCGCGCTCGTCACGCCCGCCATCATCGGGGCGTACCTGTGGATCTGGACGGGCTTCGCGATGGTGCTGATCGGCGCGGGCCTGTCCACGCTGCCCCGGGACGCGCTGGAGGCGGCGCGGATGGACGGCGCCAACGAGTGGCAGATCTTCCGCCGCATCACGGTGCCCCTGCTCGCACCCGTCCTGACGGTCGTCTTCGTGACCCTCGTCATCAACGTGATGAAGGTCTTCGACCTCGTCTACATCATCGCGCCCGGACCGGTGCAGGAGGACGCGACCGTGCTCGCGACCCAGATGTGGCTGGTGTCGTTCGGCGGCGGCAACAACCAGGGCCTCGGCAGCGCGCTGGGCGTCCTGCTCCTGCTGCTGGTCGTCCCGGCGATGGTCTTCAACGTCCGCCGTTTCCGAAGGAGTCAGCGATGAACGCCATCCGGCGCGGGCTGGGCAACGGGCTCGTCCAGGCCTTCCTCGTGGTGACCGGCCTGGTGTGGATGACCCCGCTCGCCGGCCTGTTCCTCTCCTCGCTGCGCTCCGCCGAGGACACCGCGACCGGCGGCTGGTGGACGGTCTTCACCAGCCCCGGGCAGCTCTCCTTCGACAACTACTCCGCGCTGCTGGACAACTCGGGCATCACCCAGGCCTTCTGGAACACGGTCCTGATCTCCGTCCCGGCGACCGCCCTGGTCGTCGTCATCGCGGCACTCGCCGGATACGCCTTCGCCTGGCTGGACTTCCCGCTGCGCGAGCCGCTGTTCCTGCTGGTGGTGGCGCTGCTGGTGGTCCCGGTGCAGATCGGCCTGCTGCCGGTCGCCAAACTCTTCGGGCAGCTGGGCCTGTTCGGCACGATCCCCGGCGTCGTCCTCTTCCACGTCGCCTACGGCCTGCCGTTCGCCGTGTTCCTGCTGCGCAACTACTTCGCGGAGATCCCGAAGGAGATGCTGGAGGCCGCCCGCATGGACGGCGGCAGCGAGTGGCGCATCTTCACCCGCCTCGTCCTGCCCGTCGGCCGCCCGGCCATCGCCAGCCTCGCGATCTTCCAGTTCCTGTGGGTGTGGAACGACATGCTGGTCGCCCTGCTGTTCGCCGACAGCAGCGCCCAGCCGCTCACCGTCGAACTCCAGTCGCAGATCCGCCAGTTCGGCAGCAACATCGACGTCCTGGCACCCGGCGCCTTCCTCTCCCTGGTGGTCCCGGTGGCGGTCTTCTTCGCCTTCCAGCGGCACTTCGTGCAGGGCGTGATGGCCGGGTCGGTGAAATAGCCCGACACGGAAAGGGGCGGCGGAGATCCCGGATCTCCGCCGCCCCTTTCCGTGTCAGCTCCGTTTCAGCCGGTCACGGCGTCGCCGGTGGATACAGGGCGCGCGGCAGCCGGGAGGCCGCCGCCGCGTCCAGGAGCCACAGGGTGCGGGAGCGGCCCCGGGCGCCCGCGGCCGGGGCCTGCACCTCGCCCGCGCCGGACAGCGCGATGGCCGCGGCCTGTGCCTTGTCCTCACCGGCCGCCAGCAGCCACACCTCGCGGGCCGCCCGGATCGCCGGGAGGGTGAGGGTGACACGGGTCGGCGGGGGCTTGGGCGCGCCGTGCACGCCGACCACCGTGCGCTCGGTCTCGCGCACCGCGGGCAGCTCCGGGAAGAGCGAGGCCACGTGCGTGTCCGGGCCGACGCCCAGCATCAGCACGTCGAACGCCGGGACCCCGCCGTGGTTGCCCGGGCGGGCCGCGCGGGCCAGCTCCTCGGCGTAGGCGGCGGCCGCCGCGTCCACGTCGGAGCCGTACGGGCCGTCCGAGGCCGGCATCGCGTGGACCCGCTCGGGGTCCAGCGGCACGGAGTCCAGCAGGGCCTCGCGGGCCTGGGTGACATTGCGGTCCGGGTCGCCCTCGGGCAGGAACCGCTCGTCACCCCACCACAGGTCAAGCCGCGACCAGTCGACCGCGTCCCGCGCGGGCGCGGCGGCCAGGGCGGCCAGCACGCCGTTGCCGTTGCGGCCGCCGGTGAGGACCACCGACGCCGAGCCGCGCGAGGCCTGCGCGTCCACGATCCTCGTGATCAGCCGGGCCGCCGCGGCCTGCGCCATCAGCTCCTTGTCGCGGTGCACGACCAGCTGCGGAGTGCTCACTTCGCCGCCGCCTTCTTCGCCGGGGCCTTGCGGGTGGCCTTCTTCGCGGGGGCCTTCGCGGCCTCCTCGACGGGCTCGGGGACCGCCACCGGTGCGTCGGTCGCGACCGGGTCGGCCCCGTCCTCCGCCTCCGGCTCCTCGGAAGGCTCCGGCTTCTCGGAGGACTCCGGGTCCTTGGAGGACTTCGGCTTCTCGGAAGGCTCGGGCTCCTCGGAGGACTCCGGCTGCTCCGCGGCCGCCGCCGTCAGCCGCTCCACCCCGAACCGCAGCGCGGACGCGTACGTGTCGTCCGGGTCCAGCCGCCGCAGCTCCTCCGCGATCAGCTCGGCCGTCTCGCGCCGCTTCAGCGCCACCGCGCGGTCCGGCTGGCCCTCGATGGACAGGGTCGCCAGCGAGCCGTCGGCGCGGTCCAGGACGATCGGGCCGCAGTCGGTGTCCATGCGGACCGCGGTCAGACCGGGCCCGGCCGACACCGAGCGCCGCACCGGCACGCCCAGCCGGTCCGCGAGCCACATCGCCAGCAGCTCGCAGCTCGGGTTGAACTCCTCGCCCTCGACCTCGACGCCCTTCACCTGGCACACGACCTGGTCCAGCGCCGCGGCCAGCATCGAACGCCAGGGCGTGATGCGGGTCCACGACAGGTCCGTGTCGCCGGGGGTGTAGGTCTGCGCGCGGGCGGTCAGGTCCCGCACCGGGTCCTCGGCCGCGTAGGTGTCGGTGACCCGGCGCTGGCCCAGCGCGCCCAGCGGGTCGTTCGCCGGGTCCAGGGGCGCGTTGACCGGCCACCACACGACCACGGGGGCGTCGGGCAGCAGCAGCGGCAGCACCACCGACTGGGCGTGGTCGGCCACGTCACCGTACAGGCGGAGCACCACCGTCTCGCCCGTGCCGGCGTCCGCGCCGACCCGCACCTCGGCGTCCAGCCGGGACTGGGTGCGGTCGCGCGGGGTGCGCGAGACCCGCTTGATGACCACGAGGGTGCGCGAGGGGTGCTCGCGCGAGGCGTCGTTCGCGGCCTTCAGGGCGTCGTACGCGTTCTCCTCGTCGGTGACGATGACCAGCGTGAGCACCATGCCGACGGCGGGGGTGCCGATGGCCCGGCGCCCCTGCACCAGCGCCTTGTTGATCTTGCTGGAGGTGGTGTCCGTGAGGTCTATCTTCATGGCCGGCGCCAGCTCCGTCCGTCTCGCTCCAGCATCTCGTCGGCCTCGACGGGACCCCAGGTGCCGGCCGGGTACTGGGCCGGCTTGCCGTTGTGGTCCCAGTACTCCTCGATCGGGTCGAGGATCTTCCAGGACAGCTCGACCTCCTCGGTGCGCGGGAAGAGGTTCGAGTCGCCGAGCAGTACGTCCAGGATCAGCCGCTCGTACGCCTCCGGGCTGGACTCGGTGAAGGACTCGCCGTAGGCGAAGTCCATCGACACGTCCCGGATCTCCATCGACGTGCCCGGCACCTTCGACCCGAACCGGACCGTGACGCCCTCGTCGGGCTGGACGCGGATCACGATCGCGTTCGAGCCCAGTTCCTCCGTCGCCGTGGTGTCGAAGGGGGAGTGCGGGGCGCGCTGGAAGACGACCGCGATCTCCGTCACCCGGCGGCCCAGGCGCTTGCCGGTGCGCAGGTAGAAGGGGACGCCCGCCCAGCGGCGGTTGTCGATGCCCAGCTTGACCGCCGCATAGGTGTCGGTCCTGGAGCCGGGGTCGATGCCCTCCTCCTCCAGGTAGCCGCGCACCTGCGCGCCGCCCTGCCAGCCCGCCGTGTACTGGGCGCGCACGGTGTCACGGCCCAGGTCCTTCGGCAGCCGCACCGCGCCGAGCACCTTGGTCTTCTCGGCGGCCAGCGCGTCCGCGTCGAAGGAGGCGGGCTCCTCCATCGCGGTCAGCGCGAGCAGCTGCAGCAGGTGGTTCTGGATGACGTCCCGGGCGGCGCCGATGCCGTCGTAGTAGCCGGCCCGGCCGCCGATGCCGATGTCCTCGGCCATGGTGATCTGCACATGGTCCACGAACGACCGGTTCCAGATCGGCTCGAACATCGTGTTCGCGAACCGCAGCGCCAGGATGTTCTGGACCGTCTCCTTGCCCAGGTAGTGGTCGATCCGGAACACCTGGTCCGGCGCGAACACCTCGTGGACGACCTTGTTCAGCTCCTCCGCCGACTTCAGGTCGTGCCCGAACGGCTTCTCGATGACGGCGCGCCGCCAGGAGCCGCCGGTCTGGTCGGCCAGGCCGTGCTTCTTCAGCTGCTGGATGACCACCGGGAAGGAGCGCGGCGGCACGGACAGATAGAAGGCGAAGTTGCCGCCGGTGCCCTGGGCCTTGTCCAGTTCCTCGATCGTGGCGCGCAGTTTCTCGAACGCCTCGTCGTCGTCGAAGGTGCCCTGGACGAACCGCATGCCCTGGATGAGCTGCTGCCAGACCTCCTCGCGGAAGGGGGTGCGGGCGTGTTCCTTGACGGCGTCGTGGACCTCCTTCGCGAAGTCCTCGTGCTGCCACTCGCGGCGGGCGAAGCCGACGAGCGAGAAGCCCGGCGGCAGCAGACCCCGGTTGGCGAGGTCGTAGACGGCGGGCATCAGCTTCTTGCGTGACAGATCGCCCGTGACGCCGAAGATGACCAGGCCCGACGGCCCCGCGATGCGCGGGAGCCGTCGGTCTGCGGGGTCACGAAGCGGGTTCGCTCCTGTGACAGAGGGAGACAAGGTGTCAGCCCTCCGCGGGGGCGAGGCGCTTCAGCTCGGCCTCGGTCGACGCCAGCAGGTCGTTCCAGGACGCCTCGAACTTCTCGACGCCCTCTTCCTCCAGGAGCTGCACCACCTCGTCGTACGAGATCCCGAGCTCGGCGATCGCGTCCAGGTCGGCGCGGGCCTGCTCGTAGGTGCCGGCGACGGTGTCGCCGGTGATCTGCCCGTGGTCCTCGGTGGCCAGCAGGGTGGCCTCCGGCATGGTGTTCACGGTGTTCGGGGCGACCAGCTCGTCCACGTACAGCGTGTCCTTGTACGCCGGGTCCTTCACACCGGTCGACGCCCACAGCGGACGCTGCTTGTTGGCGCCGGCGCTCTCCAGCTTGCTCCAGCGGTCGGAGGAGAAGACCTCCTCGTACGCCTGGTAGGCGAGCCGGGCGTTGGCGAGGGCGGCCTTGCCGCGCAGCGCCTTGGCCTCGTCGGTGCCGAGCGCGTCGAGCCGCTTGTCGATCTCGGTGTCCACGCGGGACACGAAGAAGGACGCCACGGAGTGGATCTGCGAGAGGTCGAGACCCTTCTCCTTCGCCTTCTCCAGGCCGGAGAGGTAGGCGTCCATGACCTTGCGGTAGCGCTCCAGCGAGAAGATCAGCGTGACGTTGACGCTGATGCCGTTGCCGATGACCTCGGTGATCGCGGGCAGGCCCGCCTCGGTCGCCGGGATCTTGATCAGCGTGTTGGGGCGGTCCACCAGCCAGGCCAGCTGCTTGGCCTCGGCGACGGTCGCCTTGGTGTTGTGCGCGAGGCGCGGGTCGACCTCGATCGACACCCGGCCGTCCTGGCCGCCGGTCGCGTCGTAGACCGGGCGCAGGATGTCGGCGGCGTCACGGACGTCCGCCGTGGTGATCATGCGGATGGCCTCTTCGACCGTCACCTCGCGCGCGGCGAGGTCGGACAGCTGCTGGTCGTAGCCGTCGCCGCTGCTGATCGCCTTCTGGAAGATGGTCGGGTTGGTGGTGACGCCCACGACGTGCTGCTGGTCGATCAGCTCGGCGAGGTTGCCCGAGGTGATCCGCTTGCGCGACAGGTCGTCCAGCCAGATCGCGACGCCTTCCTCGGAGAGGCGCTTGAGTGCGTCCGTCATGGAAATTGCATCTCCTACGTGTCGTGTATGAGCGTCAGCGCTGGGCGGCGGCGAGCGATTCCCGGGCCACGGCGGCCACGTTCTGAGCGGTGAAGCCGTACTCACGGAAGAGGACCTTGCCGTCCGCGGACGCGCCGAAGTGCTCCAGCGAAACGATGCGGCCCGCGTCCCCGACGTACTTGTGCCAGGTCAGACCGATACCGGCCTCGACCGCGACACGCGCCTTCACGTGCGGCGGCAGGACGCTGTCCCGGTACCCCTGGTCCTGCTCCTCGAACCACTCCACCGACGGCATCGACACCACGCGGGTCGGCACGCCCTCGGCCTGGAGCGCCTCACGCGCCTCGACGGCCACGTGCACCTCGGAACCGGTCGCGATCAGGATGACCTGCGGCTCGCCACCCTCGGCCTCGAACAGCACATAGCCGCCCTTGGCCGCGCCCTCGTTCGGCTCGAACGTCGGCACGCCCTGACGGGTCAGCGCGAGACCGTGCGGCTGCCCCTTGCCGAACTCCTTGGTGTGGCGCTTGAGGATCTCGCGCCAGGCGATGGCGGTCTCGTTGGCGTCGGCCGGGCGGACCACATTCAGGCCCGGGATGGCGCGCAGCGAGGCCAGGTGCTCGACCGGCTGGTGGGTCGGGCCGTCCTCGCCGAGGCCGATGGAGTCGTGCGTCCACACGTACGTCACCGGAAGGTGCATCAGGGCCGACAGGCGCACCGCGTTGCGCATGTAGTCGGAGAACACCAGGAACGTGCCGCCGTAGATGCGGGTGTTGCCGTGCAGCGCGATGCCGTTCATCTCCGCGGCCATGGCGTGCTCGCGGATGCCGAAGTGGATCGTGCGGCCGTAGGGGTTCGCCTCCGGCAGCGGGTTGCCCTCCGGGAGGAACGACGACGTCTTGTCGATCGTCGTGTTGTTCGAACCGGCCAGGTCGGCGGAGCCGCCCCACAGCTCGGGGATGACCTCGCCCAGCGCCTGGAGCACCTTGCCGGAGGCGGCACGGGTGGCGATGCCCTTGCCGGGCTCGAAGACCGGGATCTTCTCCTCCCAGCCGGCCGGCAGCTCACCCTTGGCGATGCGGTCGAACTCGGCCGCGCGCTCCGGGTTGCTGTTGCGCCACTCCTGGAAGGACTTCTCCCACTCGGCCTTGGCCTGGCGGCCCCGCTCCAGCGCCTTGCGGGTGTGCTCGATGACCTCGTCGGCGACCTCGAAGGTCTTCTCCGGGTCGAAGCCGAGGACGCGCTTGGTGGCCGCGACCTCCTCGTCGCCCAGCGCCGAGCCGTGCGCGGCCTCGGTGTTCTGCGCGTTCGGGGCGGGCCAGGCGATGATCGAGCGCATGGCGATGAAGGACGGCTTGTCCGTGACCTTCTTGGCCTCCTGGATCGCGGCGTAGATCGCCTTCGGGTCCAGGTCGCCGTTGGCCTGCGGCTCGACGCGCTGGACGTGCCAGCCGTAGGCCTCGTAGCGCTTGACCGTGTCCTCGGAGACGGCCGTCTCGGTGTCGCCCTCGATCGAGATGTGGTTGTCGTCCCACAGCAGGATCAGGTTGCCGAGCTTCTGGTGGCCGGCCAGCGAGGACGCCTCGGCGGAGATACCCTCCTGGAGGCAGCCGTCACCGGCGATGCAGTAGACGTAGTGGTCGAAGGGGGACTCCCCGGCGGGGGCCTCCGGGTCGAACAGACCGCGCTCGTAGCGGGCGGCCATGGCCATGCCGACGGCGTTGGCGACACCCTGGCCCAGCGGACCGGTCGTCGTCTCCACGCCCGTGGTGTGGCCGTACTCGGGGTGGCCCGGAGTCTTGGAGCCCCAGGTCCGGAAGGCCTTCAGGTCGTCCAGCTCCAGGCCGAAGCCGGCCAGGTACAGCTGGGTGTACAGGGTCAGGGACGAGTGTCCCGCGGACAGCACGAACCGGTCGCGGGCGACCCAGTCGGCGTCCGCCGGGTCGTGCCGCATCACCTTCTGGAAGAGGGTGTAGGCGGCCGGCGCCAGGCTCATCGCCGTACCCGGATGGCCGTTGCCAACCTTCTGTACGGCGTCGGCGGCCAGGACACGGGCGGTGTCCACGGCCCGCTGGTCCAGCTCGGTCCACTCGAGGTCTGTGGTGGTCGGCTTGGTGCTCACCCTGGGTCAGGGCTCCTCTCCACATGTCGAATGCCGGTGTGGGCGTACACCGACCGCCGGTGCACTCCGCGCCCACCGGCCGCTGTCGAGCCTACCCCCGCGAGTACGTCCATTTTTTCGAGTCATTACAGACTGCCGGGACTCGCGGGAATCCGCCTCCTGACCGGGCCGGACCGGCTTCGCCAAGTGAATACGGAAGCGCTCATCTGACCGTTCGACCGCCGCTCGTTCCGGAGTGACCCGGCGCTCATCCGAGCGTGTGTCCGAGCGCCGGATCCGCGCCCCGGACGGCCCCGCCGCGAGGCGCCCGTCCCCGCGGCGGAGCACGCCGTCCAACACGACCCCACCCCCGCGAAGATCCGGGGTATGGGCAACGTCTACAGTGGCGTGGTACGCGCGAGCCTTTACCGCGACTTCACACGGGGAGGCTTGCTGGGATGTCTCTGTCAGGGGTGTGCGTGACGGCCGTTGAATCCCGTCCTGCGGGGGTAATCGGGACGAGCCAGAGCCCGACCCACCGGCCGTTCGGGGCCCGTGTGAAGGCGTTCGTGGCGCTGACCAAGCCGCGGATCATCGAGCTGCTGCTCATCACCACCGTGCCGGTGATGTTCCTCGCCGAGCAGGGCGTGCCGGACATGGGTCTGGTGCTGCTGACCTGTATCGGCGGGTACCTCTCGGCCGGCGGCGCGAACGCGCTGAACATGTACATCGACCGCGACATCGACGCGCTGATGGACCGCACCTCGCAGCGTCCGCTGGTCACCGGCATGGTCAGCCCGCGCGAGTGCCTGGCCTTCGGCATCACCCTCGCGGTGGTCTCCACGCTGCTGTTCGGCCTCACCGTCAACTGGCTGTCGGCCTGGCTCTCCCTCGGCGCGCTCCTCTTCTACGTCGTCGTCTACACGATGATCCTCAAGCGCCGCACCGCGCAGAACATCGTCTGGGGCGGCATCGCCGGCTGCATGCCGGTGCTGATCGGCTGGACGGCCGTGAAGGACTCGCTGTCCTGGGCGCCCGTCATCCTCTTCATGGTCATCTTCTTCTGGACCCCGCCGCACTACTGGCCGCTGTCCATGAAGGTCAAGGAGGACTACGCGCGCGTCGGCGTGCCGATGCTGCCGGTCATCGCCTCCAACAAGGTCGTCGCCAAGCAGATCGTGATCTACAGCTGGGTCATGGTCGCCGTCTCGCTCCTGCTCACCCCGCTCGGCTACACCGGCTGGTTCTACACGGCGGTCGCGCTGGCCGCGGGCGGCTGGTGGCTGTGGGAGGCGCACGCGCTGCAGAACCGGGCGAAGGCCGAGGTCACCGGCGCGAAGCTGAAGGAGATGCGGCTGTTCCACTGGTCCATCACCTACGTCTCGCTGCTCTTCGTCGCGGTGGCGGTCGACCCCTTCCTGCGCTGACGCTCCCGCGCCGGCCGTCCGGCACCCCGCACGCTGACGTACGTCACAGCGGCCTGCCCTCGCCAGTCGATCTACCGCTGAGTAGCATCCTGGCCATGGCAGACACGCAGCAGGTTGACGCGAAGGCCGAGCGCACGGTGGCGAAGCTGGCCCGGCGCATCACCGCCTTCTCCAAGGAACACGGCGGCGCCGAGGGCCAGGTGGCCTACCTCGGCCGGCGCGGCGCCCGCATCGTCCTCGTCGGCGAGGACGGCGGCTGGGGCGACCTCGTCGCCCCCTCGTACACGATCGCCGAGCAGGCCGTCGCCAAGGCCGGGATCACCGTCCACGAGGCCTTCGACGGCGAGTTCGCCGCCAAGGTGAAGACCGGCCCGTACGAGTGGTCCCGGATGGCGGGCATCCAGATCGGCGGCCCCTCGAACGCCTGACCGACGGCCGAGTGTCGTCGGCGGTTCGCACCAGGTGTGCGGGCGCGGTACCCCACACCCGGTTCACCCGTTAGGACTCGTAGGAGTACGCGGTCCAGTCACGGGAGTCCCGGATGATCGAAACGCCGTCCCTCGTGGACCAGTACTGCCACGGTGTACTGAGAACGGAGCTGGGTCTCGGCACCTTCGAGACCCAGCTGACCCGCACCGAGGGACCGCCCGCCCCGGGCACCACCCTGTTCGACACCCAGACCGGGTTCGCGGTACGGCGCTGGTGCCCGCCCCTGCTCGGCCTGGAACCGCACTGCCCGCCCGCCCGCTACCTCGCCCGGCGCCGGGAACTGGGCGTCCTGGAGGCCGGCCGGCGGCTGCTGCGCGGCAGCGGCATCACCACCTACCTCGTCGACACCGGACTGCCCGGCGATCTCACCGGCCCCGACGAGCTGGCCTCCGCCGCGGCCGCCGAAGCACGGGAGATCGTCCGGCTGGAGCCGCTGGCCGAGCAGGTCGCGGACACCTCCGGCACCGTCGAGTCGTTTCTCGCCAACCTCGCCGAGTCGGTGCACGCCGCCGCCGCGAGCGCCGTCGCCTTCACCTCCGTGGCCGGCGTACGGCACGGCCTCGCGCTCGCGCCCGAGCCGCCCGGACCGGGGGAGGTGCGCGGCGCGGCGGGCCGCTGGCTGGCGGCACGGCCGGTCGGCGGGGAGCTGAGCGACCCGGTGCTGCTGCGGCACCTGCTGTGGAGCGCGGTCGCCACCGGCCGCCCGCTCCAGCTGCACGCCGGGCTCGGCGAACCGGGACCGCGGATCGACCGCACGGACCCCGTGCTGCTCACCGACTTCGTCCGGGCGACCGCGGGCCTGGGCACCGACCTCGTCCTGCTGTACGGCTATCCGTACCACCGGCACGCCGCCCATCTCGCCGGGCTCTTCCCGCACGTCTACGCCGACTCCGGCGCCGCCCTGGCGCGCACCGGCGCCCGCGCGGCCACCGTCCTCGCCGAGATCCTGGAACTCGCCCCGTTCGGCAAGATCCTCTTCTCCAGCGGCGGCAAGGGCCTGCCCGAACTGCACGTCGTGGGCGCCCGCCTCTTCCGCGAGGCCCTGGCCCGGGTGCTCGGCGGCTGGGTCGCCGAGGGCGCCTGGTCCCTCACGGACGCCCAGCGCGTGGCGGGCATGATCGCCGCGGGGAACGCACGACGGGTGTACGGCCTGGACTGAGCCGGCTCACGCGCCGGGGACTCGGCTCGGGCAGTGACCGGAGAGAGCGGTGGCCGGAGTCAAACGCCGGCCGGAGTCAGACGAGGGCCGGAGTCAGGTTGTGGCCAGCGTTCGGGCGGGCTGCTCCGGGAGGTCCGCCGGGGACGCCCCCGGCCGCTCCCGCAGCGACAGCAGCAGCCTCAGCGTCCCGATCCACACCACGCACGAGCCGAGCATGTGGGCGCCGACCAGGACCTCGGGCAGGTCCGTGAAGTACTGCACGTAGCCGACCACGCCCTGCGCCAGCAGGATGACGAACAGCTCCCGGGTCCGGTTCAGCGGACCGCGCGGCGCGTCCACCGCCCTCAGCACGAACCACAGCGCGAACGTCAGCGTCACCACGACCCACGCCAGCACGGCGTGCAGCTTGGTGACCATCTCCCAGTCCACCGGCATCCGCGGCACGTCACTGGAGTCGCCCGCGTGCGGGCCCGCGCCGGTGACCACCGTGCCGACGGCGATCAGCGCCACGGTGACCCCGACCAGCACCCACACCAGCTGCCGCACCGACGCGCCGACCAGCGGCCGCGGCTCCCCGTCGCCCTCGCGGGTGCGCTGCCACATCACCGTGGCGACCGCGATCAGCGCGGAGGACAGCAGGAAGTGGGCGGCGACCGTGTACGGGTTCAGACCCACCAGCACGACGATGCCGCCGAGGATCGCGTTGCCCATCACGACCCAGAACTGGGCCCAGCCGAGCCGGGTCAGACCGCGCCGCACCGGCTTCTGCGAGCGCGCCGCGATGATCGCCCAGCCGACGGCGGCGCACAGCACGTACGTCAGCATCCGGTTGCCGAACTCGATGGCGCCGTGCAGGCCCATCTCGCGCGTCGCGGTGAGCGAGTCGTCCGTGCACTTCGGCCAGGTCGGGCAGCCCAGCCCGGAGCCGGTGAGCCGGACCGCGCCGCCGGTGACCACGATGACCACCGACATGACGAGCGCGGCGAGAGCCGCCCGCTGCACCGTCCGGGAATCCGGGGTCCAGCGCGCGGCGATGAAGGCGAGCGGGTTGCGCAACGCCGCTTCGGCGTCGGCGCGGGTCAGCTTTGGCACGGTCACCATCGTAGGGGGCCGCTTGTGCACGGGTTCACGAGGGGTGCGCAACGGACCGCGCCGACGCATCCGGCTACTCCCAGCGGAACAGCTTTCCCGCCGCCGCCAGGCCCACGGCCGCCCATACCGCGAGGATCCCCAGGTTTCCCCAGGGCATGCCCGCGCCGTGCTGGAGGACGTCGCGCAGCCCGTCCGACAGTGCGGAGATGGGCAGCAGCGCGAGAACGTCCTGCGCGGCCGGCGGGAACTTGTCGAGCGGCACGATCACCCCGCCGCCGACGAGCAGCAGCAGGAACACCAGGTTGGCGGCGGCCAGCGTCGCCTCCGCCTTCAGCGTGCCCGCCATCAGCAGCCCCAGCCCGGAGAACGCGGCCGTGCCGAGGACGAGCAGCAGCAGGACGGCGAGCGGGTTGCCGTGCGGGGACCAGCCCAGCGCGAACGCCATCGCCGTCACCAGGAGCACCTGGAGCACCTCGGTGACCAGCACGGACACCGTCTTGGCGGTCATCAGGCCCCAGCGCGGCAGCGGCGAGGACGCCAGCCGCTTCAGCACGCCGTAGCGGCGTTCGAAGCCGGTGGCGATGGCCTGGCCGGTGAACGCGGTCGACATCACGGCGAGCGCCAGGATGCCGGGGGCGAGGAAGTCGACGGCCTTCCCCTCGCCGGTGTCGACGATGTCGACGGTGCCGAACAGGACCAGCAGCAGCGTCGGGATGATCACCGTCAGCAGCAGCTGCTCGCCGTTGCGCAGGAGCATCCTCGTCTCGAGCGCGGCCTGTGCGGCGATCATGCGGGGGAGCGGCGCGGCGCCGGGCTTCGGGGCGTAGGTCCCGGTGGGTGTGGTCACGAGCGCAGCTCCTTGCCGGTCAGCTCCAGGCTGTGCCTTTCCGGGGGACAACCCCCGGACCCCCGGCCGGTCTTCTCGCAGGGTCCGTTCATGAGCGCAGCTCCTTGCCGGTCAGCTCCAGGCTGTGCCTTTCCGGGGGACGACCCCCGGACCCCCGGCCGGTCTTCTCGCGGGGTCCGTTCATGAGCGCAGCTCCTTGCCGGTCAGCTCGAGGAAGACGTCTTCGAGGGTGTGCCGTTCGACGGAGATCCGGTCCGGCATCACCCCGTGCTGCGCGCACCAGGAGGTGACCGTCGCCAGCAGTTGCGGATCGACCTTGCCGACGACCCGGTAGGAGCCGGGCGTCAGCTCGGCGGCCGCGCAGTCCGCGGGCAGCGCCTTGAGCAGCGAGCCGACGTCGAGGCCGGGGCGGCCGGTGAAGCGCAGGGTGTTCTCGGCGCCGCCGCGGCACAGCTCCTCGGGGGAGCCCTGGGCGATGACCTTGCCCGCGTCGATGATCGCGACGTCGTCGGCGAGCTGCTCGGCCTCGTCCATGTAGTGGGTGGTGAGGATGACGGAGACGCCGTCGGCGCGCAGGTCGCGGACCAGGTCCCAGGTGGCGCGGCGGGCCTGCGGGTCGAGTCCGGCGGTCGGTTCGTCGAGGAAGACCAGCTCGGGGCGGCCCACGACGGCCATCGCGAGCGCGAGCCGCTGCTGCTGCCCGCCGGACAGCCGCCGGTACGCCGTGCGGCCGCACGAGCCGAGGCCGAGCCGTTCGATGAGGGTGTCCACGTCGAGGGGGTGGGCGTGCAGCCGGGCCACGTGGCGCAGCATCTCGTCGGCCCGCGCGCCGGAGTAGACGCCGCCGGACTGGAGCATCACGCCGATGCGCGGGCGCAGCTCGCGGGACTGGCGGACCGGGTCGAGGCCCAGGACGCGCACCGTGCCGGAGTCCGGCTTCCGGTACCCCTCGCAGGTCTCGACCGTGGTCGTCTTGCCCGCCCCGTTGGGCCCGAGGACGGCGGTGACGCCGGCCCGGGCCACCAGGTCGAGGCCGTCCACCGCGGTCTTGTCGCCGTACCGCTTCACCAGGGCCTGGACCTGGACCACGGGCTCGTTTCGCATGTCTCCAGAGTCTAGGTACGCGAGCGGCAGCTCAGACCGGCGGGTGGGAGAAGTCCTCCTCAGGGGGCCGGTGCAGCGGCAGCCAGCGCTCGGCGTAGGCCACCGCGTCCGCCACGGGGAACAGCCGCACCCGGGCCGCGCCCGCCGTGCCGTGCCGGACGGGGCGGTCCCGTTCGAAGTCGTGGCCCAGCTCGTCGAACCGGTCCGAGGAGATCGACACCTCGGTCAGGGTCTCCCAGCCCCCGGGTCCCGGCCGGCCCACCTCGACGAGCGGGGCCGGTATGCGGTACTCGGCCAGGTGGAAGCTGGTGCAGGAGTCGTAGCCCGCGCCGAGCAGCAGGACGCGGGCGCCGATCGCCTCCAGCTTCGCCAGCGGGCTGCGCTCGCCGAGCCGGCAGTCGGGCGCGTGCCCCTCGGTGATCTCCGCCGCGCGCGGTCCGACCGCCGCGAAGGAGGTGTGGGGGTGCGCGCTGCGCAGGGCGCCGGGCCAGGTGCGCACGGTCTCCGGGATCACGCCGACGCCCCGGGTCGGCGTGCGGCGCGGGTCGTACGCGGGCATGGTGGCGCGGATCGCCGGCCACCACTCCTCGGGAACGGGCGGGTTCGACCACACGGCCGGGTCGGACAGGTCCGCGGTCTGGGCGGGGACAACGAGGGTGCCCCGCGGGCCGAGCGCGTCGAGCAGTGCCTGGACCACGGCGACGGCCCCGCCGTTGACCCAGCCGAGCGAGCTGAGCGAGGAGTGCACGAGAAGGGTCTCGCCGGGGCGCACGCCGCAGCGGAGCACATCGGCGCGGAGGCTGTCACGGGTGACAAGAGGGCCGGTGGGAGGGGGTGTGGGCATGGTGGGTGAGTGTCCCGGAAGGGGTCGGGCGCCGCCACCGGTTTGATCGCCCCCCTGGCCTGGGGTTTGATCGATCAAAGATCGTTTCCGCAGGTCAGCTTAGGTTCACCTAAGTGACGCAGGGCACCGTCCGGCGGTCCGGACGCCGCTTGTCACGCTCTGAGGAATTACGCAACAATGGCGTTGTGAAAAACGTCGGCGCGGCTCGGGAGACCCCCACGGGAACCCCGCAGGAGGAACTCGCGACCGGGGAGCGCTCGACGCGCAACCGGGTCGCGCGGTCGATCCTGGACCACGGTCAGTCGACCGTCGCCGAACTCGCCGGCCGGCTCGGCCTCACCCAGGCCGCCGTCCGCCGGCACCTGGACGCGCTGGTCGCCGACGGTGTCGTCGAGGCCCGCGAGCGGCGGGTGTACGGCGCCCGCACCCGGGGCCGCCCCGCCAAGGTGTTCGCGCTCACGGACTGCGGCCGGGACGCCTTCGACCAGTCGTACGACAAGCTCGCCATGGACGCCCTGCGCTGGATCGCCGAGCGCGAGGGCGGCGGCGAGGCGGTCGCCGCCTTCGCCCGCGCCCGGATCGCCACCCAGTCCGCCGCCTACCGCGCGGCGGTCGAGCAGGCGGACCCCGAGAAGCGGACCGAAGCCCTGGCCAAGGCCTTGAGCGCGGACGGGTACGCTGCTACCGCGCGCAGCGCGCCCACCGGCGAGCAGCTGTGCCAGCACCACTGCCCGGTCGCCCACGTCGCCGAGCGGTTCCCGCAGCTGTGCGAAGCGGAGACGGAATTTTTCGCCGAGCTGCTCGGTACACACGTACAGCGGCTGGCCACGATCGCCCACGGCGACGGCGTCTGCACCACGTTTATCCCGAAGACTTCCAAAACCACTCAGAACGCATCTGCAAGCACGGCCGGGAGGAACCCCGCATGACTCTCCCCACGGAGACTGCCCACCCTGAGCTCGAGGGCCTGGGCAAGTACGAATACGGCTGGGCCGACTCCGACGAGGCCGGTGCCGCTGCACGGCGCGGTCTGAACGAGGACGTCGTCCGCGACATCTCGGGCAAGAAGTCCGAGCCGGAGTGGATGACCAAGCTGCGCCTGAAGGGCCTGAAGCTCTTCGAGAAGAAGCCCATGCCGAACTGGGGCTCGGACCTGTCGGGCATCGACTTCGACAACATCAAGTACTTCGTGCGCTCCACCGAGAAGCAGGCCGCTTCCTGGGAGGAACTGCCCGAGGACATCAAGAACACCTACGACAAGCTGGGCATCCCGGAGGCCGAGAAGCAGCGCCTCGTCGCCGGTGTCGCCGCCCAGTACGAGTCGGAGGTCGTCTACCACCAGATCCGCGAGGACCTGGAGGAGCAGGGCGTCATCTTCCTGGACACCGACACGGCGCTCAAGGAGCACCCGGAGCTGTTCAAGGAGTACTTCGGCACGGTCATCCCGGCCGGCGACAACAAGTTCGCCGCGCTGAACACCGCCGTGTGGTCCGGCGGCTCCTTCATCTACGTCCCGCCGGGCGTCCACGTCGAGATCCCGCTCCAGGCCTACTTCCGCATCAACACCGAGAACATGGGCCAGTTCGAGCGGACCCTGATCATCGTCGACGAAGGTGCCTACGTGCACTACGTCGAGGGCTGCACCGCCCCGATCTACAAGTCGGACTCGCTGCACTCGGCGGTCGTCGAGATCATCGTCAAGAAGAACGCCCGCTGCCGCTACACGACCATCCAGAACTGGTCGAACAACGTCTACAACCTGGTCACCAAGCGCGCCGTGGCGTACGAGGGCGCGACCATGGAGTGGATCGACGGCAACATCGGCTCCAAGGTGACGATGAAGTACCCGGCCGTCTACCTGATGGGCGAGCACGCCAAGGGCGAGACCCTGTCCATCGCCTTCGCCGGCGAGGGCCAGCACCAGGACGCGGGCGCCAAGATGGTCCACATGGCCCCGAACACCTCCTCCAACATCGTCTCCAAGTCGGTGGCGCGCGGCGGTGGCCGGACCTCCTACCGCGGTCTGATCGAGATCGGCGAGGGCGCCCCGGGCTCCAAGTCCAACGTGCTCTGCGACGCGCTGCTGGTCGACACGATCTCCCGCTCGGACACCTACCCGTACGTCGACGTCCGCGAGGACGACGTGTCCATGGGCCACGAGGCGACCGTCTCCAAGGTCTCCGAGGACCAGCTCTTCTACCTGATGAGCCGCGGCCTGTCCGAGGACGAGGCGATGGCGATGATCGTGCGCGGCTTCGTCGAGCCGATCGCCAAGGAGCTGCCCATGGAGTACGCCCTCGAGCTCAACCGGCTGATCGAGCTGCAGATGGAAGGCGCGGTCGGTTAATCACCGGCCGACGATCTCCATCAGGCCCCTTACGCAACGGAAAGCGAGCACTACGACAGCCATGGCTGAGGCCCAGAACATCCCCGTGGGTTCCACCACCGCGGGCTCGATCGCGGTCGCCGCGGAGTCGACCGTCGTCTCCCGCATGAGCGCCCCGCCCTCCTACGACGTCGCGGACTTCCCGGTCCCGCACGGCCGGGAGGAGGAGTGGCGGTTCACCCCGCTGGAGCGCCTGCGCGGCCTGCACGACGGCACCGCCGTCGCCACCGGTGACGGCGTGAAGGTCACCGTCGACGCCCCCGAGGGCGTCACCGTCGAGACCGTCGGCCGCGACGACGCGCGGCTCGGCAAGGCGGGCACCCCGGTGGACCGCGTCGCCGCCCAGGCCTACTCCGCCTTCGAGAAGGCCTCGGTCGTGACCGTGCCGAAGGAGACCGTCCTCACCGAGCCGATCCGGATCGCCGTGCACGGCCAGGGCGGGGTCGCCTTCGGCCACCAGGTGATCGAGCTGGGCGCCTTCGCCGAGGCCGTCGTCGTCATCGACCACACCGGTGACGCGGTGCTCGCCGCCAACGTCGACTACGTCCTCGGTGACGGCGCCAAGCTGACCGTCGTCTCCGTCCAGGACTGGGACGACAAGGCCGTCCACGTCGGCCAGCACAACACGCTGATCGGCCGCGACGCCTCCTTCAAGTCCGTCGTCGTCACCTTCGGCGGCGACGTCGTGCGCCTCCACCCGCGCGTGACGTACGCCGGCCCCGGCGGCGAGGCCGAGCTGTTCGGCCTGTACTTCACCGACGCCGGCCAGCACCAGGAGCACCGCCTGCTGGTCACCCACAACGTGCCGCACTGCAAGTCCAACGTCGTCTACAAGGGCGCGCTGCAGGGCGACGAGGCCCACGCCGTGTGGATCGGCGACGTCCTGATCGAGGCCGCGGCCGAGGGCACGGACACCTACGAGATGAACCGCAACCTCGTCCTCACGGACGGCGCGCGCGTCGACTCGGTGCCGAACCTGGAGATCGAGACCGGCGAGATCGTCGGCGCCGGGCACGCCTCCGCCACCGGCCGCTTCGACGACGAGCAGCTCTTTTACCTGATGGCCCGCGGTATCCCGGAGCACGAGGCCCGCCGCCTCGTCGTCCGCGGCTTCTTCGCCGAGCTGGTCCAGCAGATCGGCGTCGCGGACATCGAGGAGCGTCTGCTCGCGAAGATCGAAGAGGAGCTGGAGGCGTCGGTCGCATGACGTTCGTACGCGCCTGTGGGCTGAGCGAGCTGGAGGAGGACACCCCGAAGCGGGTGGAACTCGACGGCACGCCGGTCTCGGTCGTCCGTACCGAGGGGGAGGTGTTCGCGATCCACGACATCTGCTCCCACGCGAACGTCTCGCTCTCCGAGGGCGAGGTGGAGGACTGCCAGATCGAGTGCTGGCTGCACGGCTCCGCGTTCGACCTCCGCACCGGCAAGCCGTCCGGCCTTCCCGCGACGCGCCCCGTCCCCGTATACCCCGTAAAGATCGAAGGGGACGACGTGCTCGTCTCCCTCACCCAGGAGTCCTGAGGCACCCATGGCAACGCTTGAAATCCGAGACCTGCACGTCACCGTCGAGGCCGACAACGCCACGAAGGAGATCCTCAAGGGCGTCGACCTCACCGTGAAGCAGGGCGAGACGCACGCCATCATGGGCCCCAACGGCTCGGGCAAGTCGACCCTCGCCTACTCCCTCGCGGGTCACCCGAAGTACACGATCACCGGCGGCACCGTCACCCTGGACGGCGAGGACGTCCTGGAGATGTCCGTCGACGAGCGTGCCCGCGCGGGCCTGTTCCTGGCGATGCAGTACCCGGTCGAGGTCCCCGGCGTCTCGGTCTCCAACTTCCTGCGCACCTCCGCCACCGCCATCCGCGGCGAGGCCCCCAAGCTGCGCACCTGGGTGAAGGAGGTCAAGGAGGCCATGGAGCGCCTCAACATGGACCCGTCCTTCGCCGAGCGCAACGTCAACGAGGGCTTCTCCGGCGGTGAGAAGAAGCGCCACGAGATCCTGCAGCTGGAGCTGCTCAAGCCGAAGGTCGCGATCCTCGACGAGACCGACTCCGGCCTGGACGTCGACGCGCTGCGCATCGTCTCCGAGGGCGTGAACCGCGTCCGCGAGACCGGCGAGGTCGGCACTCTGCTGATCACGCACTACACGCGCATCCTGCGCTACATCAAGCCCGACTTCGTCCACGTCTTCTCCGGCGGTCGCATCGTCGAGTCCGGCGGCGCCGAACTCGCCGACAAGCTGGAGAACGAGGGTTACGAGGCTTACACGAAGGGTGGCGCATCCGCGTGACACAGCTGCCGGGCCTCCTCGACACCGAGGCGATCCGCAAGGACTTCCCGATCCTCGACCGGGTGCTGCACGACGGCAAGAAGCTCGTGTACCTGGACAACGCGGCGACCTCCCAGACCCCGCGCCAGGTCATCGACGTGCTCGATGAGTACTACGAACAGCACAACGCCAACGTGCACCGCGGCGTGCATGTGCTGGCCGAGGAGGCCACGGCGCTGTACGAGGGCGCGCGCGACAAGGTCGCCGCGTTCATCAACGCGCCCAGCCGCGACGAGGTGATCTTCACCAAGAACGCCTCGGAGTCGCTGAACCTCGTGGCCAACATGCTCGGCTGGGCCGACGAGCCCTACCGGGTGGACGCGGACACCGAGATCGTCATCACGGAGATGGAGCACCACTCCAACATCGTGCCGTGGCAGCTGCTCGCGCAGCGCACGGGCGCGAAGCTGAAGTGGTTCGGCCTCACCGACGACGGCCGCCTCGACCTGTCGAACATCGACGAGATCATCACGGAGAAGACGAAGATCGTCTCCTTCGTGCTGGTGTCGAACATCCTCGGCACGCTCAACCCGGTCGAGGCGATCGTGCGCCGCGCCCAGGAAGTCGGCGCGCTGGTCTGCGTCGACGCCTCCCAGGCCGCCCCGCACATGCCGCTGGACGTCCAGGCCCTGCAGGCCGACTTCGTGGCCTTCACCGGCCACAAGATGTGCGGCCCGACCGGCATCGGCGTCCTCTGGGGCCGCCAGGAGCTGCTGGAGGACCTTCCCCCCTTCCTCGGCGGCGGCGAGATGATCGAGACGGTGTCGATGCACTCGTCGACGTACGCCCCCGCCCCGCACAAGTTCGAGGCGGGCACCCCGCCGATCGCCCAGGCGGTCGGCCTCGGCGCGGCGATCGACTACCTGAACTCGATCGGGATGGACAAGATCCTGGCCCACGAGCACACGCTGACGGAGTACGCCGTCCAGCGCCTGACGGAGGTCCCCGGCCTGCGGATCATCGGCCCGACCACGGCCGAGGACCGCGGCGCGGCCATCTCCTTCACGCTCGGCGACATCCACCCGCACGACGTGGGCCAGGTCCTCGACGAGCAGGGCATCGCCGTCCGGGTCGGTCACCACTGCGCCCGCCCGGTCTGCCTCCGCTACGGAATTCCCGCGACCACGCGAGCGTCGTTCTATCTGTACTCCACGCCGGCCGAGATCGACGCTCTGGTGGACGGCCTGGAGCACGTACGGAACTTCTTCGGCTGAGGGGCGTGCTGACAGGTGAAACTGGACTCCATGTACCAGGACGTCATCCTGGACCACTACAAGAACCCGCACGGGCGGGGCTTGCGGGATGGCGACGCCGAGGTGCACCACGTGAACCCCACGTGCGGTGACGAGATCACGCTGCGCGTGAAGTACGACGGCACCACCATCAGCGATGTCTCGTACGAGGGCCAGGGCTGCTCGATCAGCCAGGCCTCGGCCTCCGTGCTGAACGAACTGCTGGTCGGCAAGGACCTCTCCGAGGCGCGGCGGATCCAGGAGACCTTCCTGGAGCTGATGCAGTCCAAGGGGAAGATCGAGCCCGACGACGCGATGGAGGAGGTGCTGGAGGACGCGGTCGCGTTCGCCGGCGTCTCCAAGTACCCGGCCCGGGTGAAGTGCGCCCTCCTCAGCTGGATGGCGTGGAAGGACGCGACGGCCCAGGCGCTGGGCGCCGACGCCGAAAGGAAGACGGCATGAGCGAGACCGTGGAGATGAAGCCGGCCTCGGAGGAGGAACTCCGCGAGGCCCTGATGGACGTCGTCGACCCCGAGCTGGGCATCGACGTCGTCAACCTCGGCCTGATCTACGGCATCCACATCGACGACTCGAACGTGGCCACCGTCGACATGACCCTGACCTCGGCGGCCTGCCCGCTGACCGACGTCATCGAGGACCAGGCCAAGTCCGCCACGGACGGCCTCGTCAGCGAACTGCGCATCAACTGGGTCTGGATGCCGCCGTGGGGCCCGGACAAGATCACGGACGACGGGCGCGAGCAGCTGCGGGCGCTGGGGTTCAACGTCTGACGCGCGCTCCATACGGCTGTTCACGGTGGCCCCCGGCGTACTCGCCGGGGGCCACTGTGCTGCGCACCCATGGCTGGGCTCGCCCGCATGGGATACCTGCTGCTCGCCGGAGCCATCGCCGCCGAGGGTGATCGCCACCATCGGGGTCGTCTTCCCGGGGAGGGCATGACGGTGGCCAAGGCGGCCGGGAACGCGCTGATCATCGTCGGGGTGGTGGTGCTGAACACGGGCGGGGCGCACTGAGGGGCGAACCACGCGGGGGGGGCGGCCCGGCACGTGAGACGGAGGCCGGGCCGGTTCGCACGGCCGGGCGGGGCCGCGTTAGGTTTCCCTCATGACCGACACGACTGCTCCCCGCACCACCGGCGCCGTGGCCGCCGGCCTCGCCACGATCGCCGCCGACGGCACCGTTCTCGACACCTGGTTCCCCGCGCCCGAGCTCGCCGCCGAGCCCGGCCCGGCCGGCACCGAGCGCCTGGACGCCGACCGCACCGCCGAGCTGCTCGGCGAGCACGGGGTCGCGGCCCTCGGCAAGGACGAGGTGCGCGGCGTGGAGATCGTGGCGGTCCGCACGGTCATCTCGTCCCTGGACGACAAGCCGCTCGACACCCACGACGCGTACCTGCGCCTCCACCTGCTCTCGCACCGCCTGGTCAAGCCGAACGAGCCGAACCTCGACGGCATCTTCGGCCTGCTCCCCAACGTCGCCTGGACGTCGCTCGGCCCGGTCGCCGTCGACACCCTGGAGACGGTCCGCCTGGCCGCCCGCGCGCGCGGTCTGCACCTCAGCGTCTTCGGCGTGGACAAGTTCCCGCGCATGACGGACTACGTCGCCCCGGCGGGCGTCCGCATCGCCGACGCCGACCGCGTCCGCCTCGGCGCCCACCTGGCCTCCGGCACCACCGTCATGCACGAGGGCTTCGTCAACTTCAACGCCGGCACCCTCGGCACCTCCATGGTCGAGGGCCGCATCTCCCAGGGCGTCGTGGTCGGCGACGGCTCGGACATCGGCGGCGGCGCCTCCACCATGGGCACCCTGTCCGGCGGCGGCAAGGAGCGCGTCGCCATCGGCGAGCGCTCCCTCATCGGCGCCGAGGCGGGCATCGGCATCGCCCTCGGCGACGACTGCGTCGTCGAGGCCGGCCTCTACCTCACCGCCGGCACCCGGGTCACCCTCCCCGACGGCCAGATCGTCAAGGCCCGCGAACTCTCCGGCGCCTCCAACATCCTCTTCCGCCGCAACTCGGTCACGGGCACGGTCGAGGCCCGCCCGAACAACGCGGAGTGGGGCGGCCTGAACGAGATCCTGCACAGCCACAACTGAGCGTCTGGGCGGCCGTGAGCTGCGGCCGCCTACTCGATCAACGTCCTGACCTGCTGCCGAGCTGTCGGCACCTGTCGACATTGGTCACCAAGGAGCGCCCTTCCACGGCCCGAGGACGGCCCGGGAGGGCGCTCGTGCACGGCCAGAGACCGGGTGGTCGTACGGGCAGCGAGGGCACGCGCCGCCGGGCGCAGTATGTCACCGCTGTTCATGGTCGTTGATATGAGTCGTGGAAGAGACCCCCTGGTTCGAGTACGACCAAGACGACCTGAACGTCACCCAACGGGCGTTCGTGGACGTTCTCGCGCCGAACGCACGAGCTCTTGGCTGGTGGACCCTCTCGACACAGTCGTGGTACCTCCGGCGGACACCTCCGGCCCGGGGCTGATCGTCTGGCTGGACATCGTCGACCCGCAACGCAACCAGGGAATCCTGACCGTGGGTGCCCACTTCAACGGCACCGCCGTGCCTCGAGGACGAGGACGCCCTGTTCGCGCAGGGTGGCGATCGACCGAGCGACCGCCGGCTGTGCGCCCCGGGCTTGGTCGAAGTACGGCATGGCGACGACCGGTACGCCCATGTGCACTGCCTCCGACGGGATGCCGATCGCGACAGTGTCCGCGATGCCCGCGCCCCGCTTGTTCAGCGTGGTGCACGACATCGGCGCCATCATGATGGCGTCCGCCTTCGGCAACCGGTCCTTTTCCAAGGCAGTTGGTAGCGCCACCGCACGGGGTGCCCGGTCAGGTCGACGAGTTCCCGCATGCGCGGCTCCCACCAGGTGGCCGCGGAAGGGGTCAGGATCAGGCAGGCGTCCCACCCGTCGGCCTGGGCCGCGTACGCCGTGGTCGACTACTGGGTGGGTCCTGCGGCGCAGGCGATCAGGTACAGAACCGGCTTCGTCATGAGGCGGATCGCGGCACGATGGTCACCGCCCGGTACGGATACCCGTCCTGATTGAAGCCGGGAGCCTCCCACTCGAGGTCCACCTGCTGGCCCGGGGAGAGCGTGTGGTAGCCGTTCACCTGGATGTCGGAGTAGTGGCCCCAGCAACCACCCGGGGTCTCGGGGGAGTCGAGGACGCCCCAGCCTTCCTCGTCGTGCCACTCGCGGACCGTTGCCGTCACCATGGGGGAACCCTACGTCCTTCGCGACGATCACTTGAACGGATTACCTGCCGTGTCCTCACGGCCGTTTCGGCAGATGAAGTGGGTGAAGCGGGCCATCGGGCGGGCGGTGTGGGCCGTCCGCGGTGGTCATTTGATGGGGAGGCGAGGGCTCGGTGATGAGGAACGTGCGGACCAGGGGTGTGGCGCGGCGGCTGGTTGCGGTGGGTGTTGTGGTGACGGTGTGGTGGGGGGCGGCCGGTGGGGTCGCTCAGGCTGACGAGACCAACACCGCTTCGCACAACGGGCCGCGGATCGGGCTCGTCAACGTCGGTCAGGTGGACGATCCGCTGGAGGACGTGCTGCAGCACTTCCTGCAGTTGGGGGGCGGGCATGCCATGGAGCCCGCCGGGGAGTGAGAAGTTCGCTCCCGGGGCTTCGGCCGGGGTCGTACCGCAGGTGGTGTCCGTGCGGTGCGGCCCCGGTCGTTTTCGTCGGCGTATGAGTTTTTGGGAGGAGGCGGCATAGTGGGGCGGTTCCGGGGGCGTCACAGGGGGTGCAGGGGGCGGGCAACGGGTCCGGCCCGGGGAAGAGAAGGTGACGATGGATGCCGAGGGGCTGGGGGACTTCCGGGAATTCGTGGCCAACCGGTCGTCCGCGCTGCTGAGGACGGCGGTGCTGCTCAGCGGTGGTGACCGGCACGCCGCCGAGGACCTGCTGCAGAACGCGCTGATCAAGGCGGCGGGGCGGTGGGGGCGGATCGAGGAGCCGGAGGCGTACGTCCGGCAGGTGCTGTACCGGCAGCAGGTCAGCCGGTGGCGGCTGAAGTGGCCCCGGCGTGAGGTCAGTGTCGCCGCGCCGCCCGATCCGGGAGCCGGAGCCGGTGACGCCGCGGCCGCCGCCGAGCTGCGGCTGGTGCTGCGGGACGCGCTGGTCCGGCTGACCGCCCGGCAGCGGACCGTGCTCGTGCTGCGGTACTACGAGGACCTGCCCGAGGGGGAGGTGGCCCGCATCCTGGGCTGCTCGGTGGGGACCGTACGGTCCACCACCCACCGCGCGCTCGCCCGGCTGCGCGCCCTCGCCCCCGAACTGGCCACGCTCGGCCAGGAGACCGTGCAGCGGCCCTCCCGTGACTTCGGGCCCGTCGAGACCGTGGAGGTACGACCGTGAACGTCGAGGAAGTCGTGCGGGACGCGCTGCGGGAGCAGGCCGAGGGGCAGCCGCCGGCGGGGCCGGGGTTCGCCGACCGGGTACTGGCCGCGCGGCGCCGTCGCCGGGTCCGCAGGGTCGTGTCCGTGGCCGTGGCCACCGCGGCCGTCGTCGTCGGTGTCTCGGTGACGGTGCCGGTCGTCGGCTCGGGTGAGAGGGAGGTGCGGCCCGCCGGGGTGGTGGAGCAGCGGGACGTGCACGCTCATCCGGATCAGTCGCCGCCGCGGGACCTGGTCGCCGCGGGGGACGTCGCGCTCGCCGCGTACTACACGAGCGAGGTCGTGGCGCGGTCGGAGTCGGCCGGCGTGGCCGAGCGGACGTATCACCTGCTCGACCCCCGAAACGGGCGGTACGAGGAGGACGACCGGTGGTCCTTCGTGGCCGTCGCGCCGGGACTGCGGACCGCGGCCGTGCTGGAGCGGGAGCTGCCGGCGCGGCGGATCGGGCTGCTCGACCTCGCGTCCGGCGAGGTGGAGCGCTGGATCCCGGTCGAGCACGGGGTGGGCGGGCTCGCCTTCTCGCCGGACGGGAAGCGGCTGGTCGCCACGGCGTACGCCGAGCACCCCGATCTGCGGGAGCCGATCGAGACGGAGCACGGCAAGGACTGGACGGTGCGCTTCGGCGAGCCGAACCGGCTCGGGTTCCACCTCGTGGAGCTGTCCTCCGGCAAGAGCACCTGGAGTCCCGTCGAGCCCCGCGACGACATCAACTACCGGGAGGACTTCGCCTTCGGCGCCGACGGTACGACCGTGTGGTCGCGGGTGGTCGGGAGCGACTCCGAGCGGCAGTACCACGCTCTGACCGGCGAGGAGATCCCCGCGCCCGCCGCGGAACGGCACCTCGTCCACGACGCGCCCGCGGGGCTCTCGCCCGACGGCACGCTCGCCGCGGGCGGACTCGGCCGCGAGGCGGGGGACAAGGCGTACACCGACCTGCTCGATCCGCGCAGCGGGAAGCGCGTCGCCGAGGTGCGCGGCAGCGGGCCGATGGCCTGGGCCGGCGAGCGGCGGCTCATCACCTGGGAGCGCCTGCCCGGCTCGGGCGGGGACGGCTACCGGCCCCGGATGGTCCTGGTCACGGTCGGCAGCGAGAAGGTCGTCCCGCTCACCGGGGTCCGCGAGCCCAACCAGACCCTCTCCCGCACGGAGTGGGAGCCGGTCTTCGCCCGGCGCTGACGCCCGCGCCCGCCGCGCCCGCCGCGTCCGCCGGTCAGGTCTCCAACACGGCCTCCGGCGCGGTCTCCGACACGGCCTCCGCGTACGCCGCCAGCAGCCCGTCGACCGCCTCCCGGCCGGCGGGCCGCAGCGGTGCGCGCAGCGGGCCGCCGCCGGGCAGGTCCAGCGCGCCCAGCAGGGCCTTCACGGTCACCGCGCCGGGCAGACCCGCCGACATCATCGCCTCGATGAGCGGAGCCGCCCGCTGCTGGAGGCGGGCCGCGCCCGCCGTGTCACCCGCGTCGAACGCGTCGAGCACGGCCCGCAGGTGACGGGGGATCACGTTCGCGACCGTGCTGACGTAGCCCGCGCCGCCCACCGCGTACAGGGCGAGGATGTGCTCGTCGCAGCCCGCGTAGTACGCGAGGCCGGTGCGGGCGAGGATCTTCTGGGCGGCGAGGAAGTCGTAGGAGCAGTCCTTGACCGCCACGATCCTCGGGTGCCCGGCGAGGCGGAGCACCGTCTCCGGCTCGATGCGGGTGCCGGTGCGGGCGGGGATGTCGTACAGCGCGAGCGGCAGGCCGGAGGCGTCCGCGACCTCGCGGAAGTGGGCCTCCAGCGCGTCCTGCGGGGGCTTGCTGTAGTACGGCGTCACCACCAGGACGCCGTCCGCGCCCGCCTGCTCGGCCTGCCGGGCGAGTGCGACGGTGTGCGAGGTGTCGGCGGTGCCGACGCCCGCCACGATCGAGGCCCGCTCGCCCACGGCCTCGCGGACGGCCCGGATCAGGGACGCCTTCTCCTCGTCGGACGTGGTCGGCGACTCGCCCGTCGTGCCGTTCAGTACGAGACCGTCGCTGCCCTCGGCGACCAGGCGGTCCGCCAGCCGCTGGGCGCCGTCGAGGTCGAGGGCGCCCGAGCCGGTGAAGGGCGTGACCATCGCGCACAGGGCGCGGCCGAAGGGCGGGGGTGTGGGAGCCGCGTACGTCATGCGAGCAGTTTCGGCCGCTCGATCGTGAAGCTCCACTTAAATCTGCTAACAGGTACTCATCAGTGGTGCTGCGAGGTGGGGAGGGCGGCGGAGTGCGGCCGCCGCGGGGATAGCGGCGGCGGGGCCGGGTACCCGAGTGCCTCCGGACGTATGAGGAGGCGGAACACCGTGACCGGAAAGGGCACACACAAGGGGATCGGCGCGACCGTCGCGGAGGCGGCGAGCCGGGCGGACGTACGCGAACGCGCTCGCGCCCGCGCCGCCGACCTCAGGGACAAGGCGGGCGCGATGACCGTCCAGCTGCGCAGCAGCGCGGCCCAGGCCGGGCAGGCCGTGCAGGGCGGGGCCGCCCGCGCGAGCCACGTCGTGGAGCACCGGGCGCCGCAGCCGGTACGCCGGGTCGCCCAGGCCGCGCTGCGCGCCCCGCGGCCGGTGCTCGTGGCCGGGGCGGCGGGCGCGGCGCTGGTCGCGGCCGGGATGATGCGGCGGCGCGGCGGGCGGTGAGCGCCCGCTTCCGCGAGCTCCGCGAATTCCGCGAGAGCTTCGCGGAGCGAGCCGGAAACCGGAAGGCGGAAGCCGGGTTTCCGGAACGGGCTTGACCTGAAGTCCGGTTGAGGTCGGAGGCTGGTCGGGCACACGCACCGACCAGCCTTTTTCCGGAGGCCGACATGACCCCGCGTACGACCCGCCGTACCGACGCCCACCCCGACCTCACCCGACCGGACGCCGGAGCGCCGCTCTTCAGCACCTGGCGGGTCGGCACCCCCGAGCGGCAGCAGGCGACCGTCGAGGCCATCGCGGCGACCTGGGAGCGCCGCCCGTGGCCCACCCCGGCGCTGCTCGGCTACCACGTCTACACCGGCCTCGACGGCACCACCCTGATGCACCACTCGCAGTGGGCGAGCGAGGCGGACTACGAGGCCTTCGTCAAGACGCAGCGGCAGGAGCGGGTCGACGAGATCGACACCCTCGTGCCCGGCATCGAGCGGCTCGGGCTCGACCGCTACCGGCGGTACCGCAGCCGCGAGCGCGCCGCCGGCGACACCCGGGTGCCCGGTCTCGTCGTGGCCGTGCGGATCGACTTCGAACCGGGCGCCGCCGAACGGCGCACCGACTGGATCGGCGAGGTCCTGCGCGCCCTGGCCGGCACCCCGGACGACCACCGCGGGCTGATCTCCGCCCACTTCCACCTCAGCACGGACGGCACCCATGTGCTCAACTACGCCGAGTGGGAGAGCGAGCCGGTCTACGACGCCGTCCTCGCCGCGCCCGGCGAGGGCATCGGCGACGGCGGCGAGCAGTGGGAGCGGGTGCGGACGTACCCCGCGGTGAAGGGGTTCACCAGCACCCGCTACCGGCACGCCGTGGGCCTGCTGCCCGCGTGAGCCGTAACCGCGGCGCGGTTACGGGCGGAACCGCAGCACCTGCGGGTCGTGGTCGCTGATCTGGTCGTGGAACTCGGCGTTGACGTGCACGCTGTCGTACTCGAAGTCGCAGCCGCGCCGGATCGACGGGCTGATCAGGATCTGGTCCAGGACCTGGCTGTTGCCCTGGTAGACGTACGAGTAACGCTCGCCGCGGGGCAGCGACTTGACCGCCGACCACAGCTCCCCGTCGCCCTCCAGCGCCTTGGTGGTGCCGGAGAACTCGAAGTCGTTGATGTCGCCGAGGGCGACGACGTCCGCGTTCTTCTGCACGGTCAGGATCTCCTTGACGAAGGTGTTGACCGCCGTCGCCTGGAGGTGCCGCTGGGTCTCGGAGCCGCGGGCCGGCGGCTGGTACTGCGAGGTCAGGCCCTGGTCGCCGCCCTTGGAGTTGAAGTGGTTGGCGATGACGAAGACCGTGCGGCCGCGGAAGGCGAACTCGCCGACCAGCGGCTTGCGGCTGTTCTTCCAGGCCTCGTTCGCCGGGTCGATCCGGCCGGGGGAGACCGTCAGCGCCGCCTTGCCGCGCTCGCGGACCACTCCGGCGGCGGTGGTGGCGTCGCCGCCCGCGCGGTCGGTGAAGGTGACCCGCTCGGGTTTGAACAGGAAGGCCTGGCGGATGTTGCCGCCGGGCTCGCCGCCGTCCGCGCCGTCGACCGGGTCGATCGCGCGCCAGTCGTAGCGCGGGCCGCCGGCCGCCACGATCGCGTCGGTCAGCGCGGTCAGCGTCCGGTCGGCGGCGACCGTGCCGTCGTTCGTCGCGCCGTTGTTGTCCTGGATCTCCTCCAGGGACACGATGTCGGGGGAGCGCAGGTTGTTCACGATCGCGGCGGCGTGCGCGGCGAAGGTGTCGTCCGACGGGTCCAGGTTCTCGACGTTGTACGTCGCGACCGCCAGCTCGCCGTTCTTCTGCTTGCGGGTGGTCTCGCGCTCCAGGCCGCCGCTTCTCAGGGTGCCCAGCTCGTTCGCGACCAGCGTGTAGCCGCCGTACTGGTTGTAGTCGAGCGGGCCGGTGGTGGTGCCGGTGAGGGTGTCGCCGACGTTCGCGTCCGGGAAGTCGGCCGCCTTGCCGAGCGACTGGATCATGAGGCGGCCGGTGTTCTGGGCGGTGTAGGAGCCGTAGACCGTGCCGCCGCGCCGGTTGGCGTTCTCGTCCGGCTTCACCGTGACCCACAGCTCGGTGTACGGGTCGGTGGCGCCGACCACGCGGGCGTCGGCGACCCGGACGTTCATGCCCTCCAGGGACTCGTACAGGTCCAGGGCGTACGCCGAGGGCCGCAGCGGCAGGCCGTTGACCGAGTTGTTCGCGGCCGGGTCGCCCTGCGGGGCGTACGCGTCCGGCACCGAGCCGGCGTCGATGACCACCGGCGCGGGCACCGGGTTGCCGCTGGAGACGACCGTGACGGTGGGCCGGGTGATCTGGGTGACGGCCTGGTTGCCGGAGGAGGTGCCGCCCGGCACGTACTCGGAGACCGTGCCCGACACCGTCACCGCGTCGCCGACGGCCACACCCTTGGGCGTGGAGCTGGTGAAGACGAACACGCCCTCGCTGGTGGCCGGGTCGGCGTCCGCGTCCGGGTCCTGGATCCAGAAGCCGCGCGACGAGCCGTACGTCCGGATGCCGGTGACGATTCCGGCCACGTCCGTGACCTGCTTGCCGGCGTACGGCGATATCCGGGTCGTGCCCTGGACGTCACGGACGCGCACGCTGTCCGCGTGCGCCGGGGAGGTCAGGACGACGGTGGACGCCGCGGAACAGACGGCGGCGACGGTGAGCGCGGCGAGACGCGCGGACTTCTTGCTCGGCAAGGGGATCCCTCCGGGGACGTGCTGGGCGCCGGGACGAGGGTGGAACGGGACGTGGGGAGCCGCGACCGGTGGGGCGGTGACGACGCGCGCAGAGGACGGGGAGTGGTCTGCCCGGAAAGGGGGATGTGTCACCCCCGATCGGTGAACAGCTGTCCGCCGACTTCTACGCGCGTCAATCTCGTCCCTGCTCCGGCCAGTTGTCAAGGTTTCGGCCATGTACGGCGGGCGGCGGGGAGATGAACCGGGCGGCATGGGTGGAAACCCGTCTAGGCTGAGCGGCTGAACCACCGGTCGTACGCCTGGCCGTACGCCGCCCAGGCGCCCCTAGGAGAACCAGCCGATGTCAGACAGCTCCCCCCTGCCGCCGGTACGGCTCACCTCGGACGCGGAACTGGCGCGTGACGCGCTGTCCACGCCGCTGCTGTCCCGTGCCGCACGGCTCGCCCGCTGGGCCGGACCCGCGACCCGGGTCGACGCCGGCGGCGGACTGGTCGAGGAGCAGCTGCCCGCCGCGGCCGAGGCGCTGGGCCTGACCGGAGACGACGCCGCCGCCTGCGCGAGCGAGGCCTGGCGGGTCGCCGTGGACACCGGACTGGTCGAGATCGTGGACGAGGAGGAGGGCACGGTCGCGGCCGGCGAGGAGCTGACGCTGCTCACCGGGGGCTCCCCGCAGGACGTCCTCGGCGTCTGGCAGGACGCCCTGGAGACGGTGCTCGCCGACGCGAGCGTGCCCGACCTCGACGACCTCGTCGACGCCCTCGACGAAGGCGGCAGGGTCGACTTCTCCGCGCTCGACTGGGACCCGGAGGCCGAGGCGGAGTTCCTCGACGGCGTGCTCGCCAACCTCTACGTGCTCAGCGTCAGCGAGGACGGCCCCGGCGACGGGCCGGTGCCGCTGCCCGCGCTCGCCGCGTCCGTCATCGTCCCCGACGACATGGGCGATCCCACCAACGACGTCCTGGAGCAGGTCTCCGACGCGATGATGCGGCTCGACGACCAGTTCCGGCTGCTGGAGCCGATCGGACTGGTGGAGTACCGGCCGGTCGACGAGGCGCTGCTGGCCGACGGGGAGGAGGAACCGGGCGCGGGCGCGGAGACACGCGCGGGTGCGGACGCCGACGCGGGCGTGGCCGCGGACGGGGAACGGGGGGCGCACGCCGAGGGCGGGCCGGGAGCGTATGCCGAGGGCGGGCCGGGAGCGCGTGTCGACCACGCCGACGTCGCCCGCTACGGCCTGGTCCGGCTCACCCCGCTCGGCCGCTACGGGCTGCGCGCCCGGCTGCTGGAGGCCGGGTTCGACGCGCCCGCCGTCGGCGAGCTCGCCGACAAGGGCGCCGACGCCCTCCTCGACGGCACCTCCGCCTTCGGGCCGCGCGCCGCGCAGGCCGAGACCGAGCAGTGGCTCGCCCGCCGCGAACCCCCCGCCGCCGCCCGGGAGCTGCTGGCCGCCGCGCGCGGCGCCGACGCCGGGGCGCCGCTGCGCCGGCTGCGCTGCCAGCAGGCACTGTCCCTGGTCGGCGCCGAGGCCGAACCCGCGCTGCGCGAGGTGCTGGACGACGCCGAGCTGGGCGGGCTCGCCCGGGTGTGGCTCAGCGAGCGCGGCGCCGCGGACGTGCCGCCGCCGTCCGAGGCGATGATCTTCTGGCTGACCATCGACACCGTCGCCGCCCAACTGGCCGCCGAGGGGAACTCGGCGGAGCTGCGCGGGCTGGTCGAGGGACTGGCCCAGCAGCACAGCGGGTTCTTCTCGGCGGCCTGGCGGGTGGACCATCCGGCCACCGCGGACGTGCTGGAGGCGATGGGGCGGATCCACCCGGACAAGAAGGTCGCCAAGGAGGCGCGGAAGGCGGCGTTCAAGGCGCGCTCCCAGCACGGGGGGTGAGACCGTGTGGCGGGTGCGGGCGGGTGCGGGCCGGTGCGGGCTGGTCGCGCGGTTCCCCGCGCCGGAGGACCTCAGGTGGGCCCTGAGTAATTCGCTCGCCCGGCCGAAGGCGTCCTCCTAGAGTGATCCTCACGCACCTCCCGGTGCGCGGGCAGGGCGGCTACTTCTTTCCACGAGATCCGATGCCGCCGGCCGATCCGATCTCGGGAGGCGCGGCTCTCGGTGGGTGTCCGGTGCGCGGGCAGCGGATACTTCGGGGTCTGATGGTGCCACGGCACCGTGCGGGTTCGAATCCCGTCGTCGGCTCTGGGCCGATGTGGCGGAAGCGGAAGACGCGTCAGGTGAACAGCACCCGCAGCCGATCCTGATCTCGGACACCCTCCCTATGCCGCGCCTTCCTCCGTGACAGCCACGAATTCGGGGGGAATTCAGCATGGCGCGATTCAACACGCGGCGCGCGAAGGCGCAGCCCGGCACGCCGGTCACCACGACCGGGCGGGCCCTGCGCACCCACCAGGGCGGCCTGGGCCATGAACGGGACGCCCGCTCCGAGCTGTTCCTGCTCGCCGTCGCCAACTTCGTCTCCCAGCAGACCTTCTACGAGTCCGGCGCCGCCCGCGACGACCGGTTCGCGAAGCTCGTGCGCGAGCTGGCCGTCACCGACCCCGGCTGGACGGCCGGCCTGCTCGGCTGGCTGCGCGGCGAGGGCAACCTGCGGACGGCCTCCCTGGTGGGCGCCGCCGAGTACGTGAAGGCGCGGCTCGACGCGGGGGCGGCCGACGGCCCCTCCAACCGGCAGGTGGTCGACTCCGTCCTCCAGCGCCCCGACGAGCCCGGTGAGCTGCTCGCGTACTGGACGGCGAAGTACGGCCGGGCCGTCCCCAAGCCGGTCAAGCGGGGCGTCGCCGACGCCGTACGCCGCCTCTACACCGGCAAGGCGCTGCTGAAGTACGACACCGCGTCCAGGGGTTACCGCTTCGGCGACATCCTCAACCTGGTGCACGCGGCACCCGACCCGGACAAGCCGTGGCAGGGCGACCTGTTCCGGTACGCGCTCGACCGCCGGCACCACCCGGAGACGGCGGAGCCGCCCGCGTCGAACCGCACCCTCACGGCGCACCGCGCGCTGATGGCGGTGCCGGTCGAGGAGCGGCGCGCCCTCGTGACGGCGCCCGACGGGGCCGAGCGGCTGGCGGCGGCGGGATGACCTGGGAGGCGCTGGCGGGCTGGCTCCAGGGGCCGATGGACAAGGCGGCCTGGGAGGCCGTCATCCCGTCCATGGGCACCATGGCGCTCGTGCGCAACCTGCGGAACTTCGACGAGGCGGGCGTGTCCGACGAGGTCGCGGCGCGGGTCGCCGCGCGGATCGCCGACCCGGAGGAGGTGCGCCGCTCGCGGCAGTTCCCCTTCCGGTACCTGGCCGCGTACCAGCACGCGCCGTCGCTGCGCTGGGCGTACCCGCTGGAGCAGGCGCTCGGTCACTCGCTGGCCAACGTGCCCGCGCTGCCCGGGCGCACCCTGGTGCTCGTCGACCGCTCCGCTTCCATGTGGGCGCCGCTGTCCGGCCGCTCGGAGCTGAACCGCGCCGACGCGGCGGCCCTCTTCGGTACGGCGCTGGCGCTGCGGGCGGCGGACGCGGACCTCGTCGAGTTCGGCACCGGCAGCCGCGCGGTGCCGTTCCGGCGGGGCGAGTCGGTGCTGCGGATGCTGGAGCGGTTCGGCAGCCTGGGCGGCACGGACACCACCGAGGCGGTACGGCGCCACTACCGCGGGCACGACCGGGTGCTGATCGTCACCGACGAGCAGTACACCCGCCACCGGCACGGCGGCCCGACCGAGCAGGTCCCGGCGGACATCCCGGTCTACACCTGGAACCTCGCCGGGTACAGCCCGGGCCACGGCCCGTCGGGGAGCGGGAACCGCCACACGTTCGGCGGGCTCTCGGACGCGGCGTTCCGGATGGTCCCGCTGGTGGAGGCCGGGCGGAACGCGGACTGGCCCTGGGCGGCGTGAACCGGCCGGGCGCCCCCCTCGCGGCGCGGCGGGGGCGCCCCCGGTTCGGGTCCCGCGCTACAGCGCCTGCGCGGCCGGCTTGACCATGTTGCGGACCGTGCGGGCCTTCACGAAGTCGCCCATGGCGGTCATCTCCCACTCGCCGGAGAACTGGCGGATCAGCTTGGCCATCATCACGCCGGTCTGCGGCTCGGCGCCGGTGAGGTCGAAGCGGACCAGTTCCTCTCCGGTGGTGGCGTCCATCAGGCGGCAGTAGGCCTTGGCGACCTCGGTGAACTTCTGGCCGGAGAACGAGTTCACGGTGAAGACCAGGCCCGTGACCTCCTGCGGGAGGCGGCCCAGGTCGACGGTGATGACCTCGTCGTCGCCGCCGCCCTCGCCGGTGAGGTTGTCACCGGAGTGGCGGATGGCGCCGCCGACGATGGTCAGCTTGCCGAAGTAGCAGCTGTCGATGTGGTTGCGCTGGGGGCCGTAGGCGATGACCGAGGCGTCCAGGTCGATGTCCTTGCCGCGGTACGCCGGCTCCCAGCCGAGGCCCATCTTCACCTGCGAAAGCAGCGGGCGGCCGCCCTTGACCAGGGAGACGGTCTGGTTCTTCTGCAGGCTGACGCGGCCCTTGTCCAGGTTGATCTTCCCGGCGCCGGGGGCGGGGCTCGGTGCGGGCGGAGGGGTCGCGGGGGCCGGGGGAGCGGTCGCGTGCAGGCGCGGGTCCGCCGGCGGGGCGGCCGGGGCCTGCGCGGGTGCCGGGGGCGGCGTGACCGGCTGGGCCGGCTGGGCCGGGGCGGTGGGGGCCGGGGCGGGCTCCTCCACCGTGACGCCGAAGTCGGTGGCGATGCCGGCCAGGCCGTTCGCGTACCCCTGGCCGACGGCGCGGGCCTTCCACTGGCCGTTGCGCAGGTAGATCTCGACGATCACCAGGGCGGTCTCGGTGCCCAGCTGCGGGGGTGTGAAGGTGGCCAGGACGGTGTTGTCGTCCGCGTTGCGGATGGTCGCCGTCGGTTCGATGCCCTGGAAGGTCTGGCCGGCGGCGTCCGGGCTCGCGGTGACGATGATCTTCTCGATGCCGGGCGGGACGGCGGCGGTGTCGACCGTGATCGCGTCGGGGGCGGTGCCGCCGCCGGAGCGGTACGTCACGCCCGGGCCCGTGGGCTGGTTGTAGAAGATGAAGTCGTCGTCGGAGCGCACCTTGCCGTCGGCGGTGAGCAGCAGGCCCGAAACGTCCAGCCGCACCGGGGCGGTGACGTCCACCGTCACGCGGGTGGCGGGGAGCGGGATGTTCGAGCCGGGGGTCATAGCTGTCATGTCTCGTAGAACGAGCGAGGCCGTTTTACCGTTCCCTTACCGACCCGCCGATCGGGTCGTGGTTCTTCGCCCCCGCCGCCCCTACCCGTCCCATCCCGGGGCGCTGCCCCGGACCCCCGCCGGGGGCCGCGCCCCCGGGCCCCCGGCGGGGGCTTTGCCCCCCGCGCCCCCACTGGGGCTGCGCCCCAGGCCCCCTCCGGCCCTGAACGGGCCTCGTCCTCAAACGCCGGACGGGCTGGATTGCGGGCCG
>NZ_JBFATR010000055.1:0-43964 GCF_040678395.1 Streptomyces sp. NPDC052687
CTATTTTTTTGGTGGTGGGCTTTTTCACCAACCCCTTTTTTTGGGCGGGGGGCGGCCCCGGCGGCCCCCCCCCCCCCCCCCCCCCCCCCCCGGCGCCCCCCCCCCCCCGCCGCCCCCCCCCCCGCTCCGCATTCCTCATTCTGCATCCGGCGACGCACCACACCCCATGACGCCTTTCCTTCCTCACATGCGCTTCGAAGAGCCAGGAAATGTGGACGAGGAAGGGGGTAGACGAGAAGTCATGGAGAGCACCCGATTACGGCAAGACGAGCAAACTCCGCAGGAATCCCGTACCCGCAACACCATGCGGATCTGGCGGTGGGCCAGGTGGGCGGCACTCGGACTCGCGGTCAGCTGGGCGGTGAACTGGGTCGGCAGCCTCATCCAGGGCGAGCAGGGATGGGATCTGTGGTGGCCCCTGGTCAGCACCGTCATCTGGACAGGACTGACCGTGCACGGCTTCGTGACCTACCGCCGCATCAGGACGACCACCCTGCCCGCCCTCACCGGCCGACCGCCCACCTGACCAACCCGTCCACCTGATCACCTGTCACCTTCCCGCACCAGTACCGAAGTTCCCGGACAAGCGAACGGGACCCGAGAAGGAAGCCCCGATGCAGCAGCCTTCACGCCCGCGGACCCCGCCACCATGGACCATGCCAGGCGCACCATGGAGAGTCTGGATCTACGGGCCGATGCTCTGCACAGCCCTCGGACTCCTGGCCTGGCAGGTGGCAACGGGCTCCAGCGCAGCGAGTATCGCCCTGTCCTCCTGCCACGTGCTGGTGTGGGCCTGTCTCCTCCTCGCCAACCGGTCAGCTCGGCGCAAACAGACACGGGCATGACCGGACCACGCGGGACGTACAACGCGGCGGGCTCGCCGCCGGTTCCACAACCGCCCTCGTCCGCCCGCGGCCACCGTTCGAGAAACGGTGCCTACGACTGGCCGGTCGCCGGGCTGCTGTCCGGGCTGCGCCTGGTCGCCGCGCATGCGGCCGCACGCGCCGGGCTGGCGTACTGGCACACCGTGCTGACCCACCGGGACCGGTGACCTCGGGGGGCCTCCCGAGAAGTCCAGCCGGACTGCCCGCGGGCGGTGATCGGCTCCTCCCACGTGCGGGCGGCCCGAAGCGGCCCCAAAGCGGCCGCAGCCCGGTCGGCCGCGCACGGCCGGGCAGCAGGCACCACATCCTCACCGACGGGCAGCGCATCCGCTA
Organism: Streptomyces sp. NPDC052687; assembly: GCF_040678395.1. Taxonomy (NCBI): domain Bacteria; kingdom Bacillati; phylum Actinomycetota; class Actinomycetes; order Kitasatosporales; family Streptomycetaceae; genus Streptomyces; species Streptomyces sp. NPDC052687. The sequence goes on from NZ_JBFATR010000055.1 coordinate 1,218, forward strand.
GCGGTGTCCCTGACCGGCGGCAACCACGGGGCTCCGTTGGCTGGATGCGCGAAGCATGGATACTCCTCGCTGTCGCTGCTGTGGTGTGGATTCTGCTCTGAGTCCGTTTCGCAGGTGCAGGGACCCGGGGACTCCCCGACCAGAAGTAGCCGCCTGCCGCTTCATCCGAAACGCACGCACCGCGCTTTCCGTGACGGCCCGGCCGGGCAGGCCCCGCTGACTTCGGCACCGGGACGCCACCGGCGGGATCGTCCCACCCCGCGTCCTGCCGGGGCGCGAGGTGCCCGGCGGCGCGCCGGCATGCCCCGGAGCACGGGGAGCTTCCTCTCCCACGCTTCCTCGCCAAGCTCCCAGACCACCCCGCCCTCGGGCACGTCGAGCAACTCCTCGCGGTGCGGATCGAGTTCACCCGGCGCGCAGCGTCTTGCACTGCTGGTGCACCCACCGCCCCAGCGGCAAGCCCTTGGCGGAGCCGACCTCGCCCTCGGTGTCGTACGGTACGGCGTACAGGCCGGGGATCCCGTTCTTCCTACGCCAGCGCAGGAGCGCCTCGTAGCCCTCCAGGCCAGGGCACTCCGGCCGGTACAGCCGCCAGCACAGGAACGCCGCGCTGATCGCGCCGTCTTCGGGGGCGAAGCGGGGCAGCGCGGACTCGGCAGCGCCGTCGGTGTCGTCCAGCTCCTGGTTCTCGCCGTCCCCTTCGCCGCCGGCACCGACGATCGCCCGTCCTCGTCACGCCTCGTGCACCTTGCGCATCTCCGTCCAGGACGACCAGTGGCAGGTGCGGGTGCTCACCGCTCGAGGACACCGCGAGACACGGCCTCGAAGCCGGCGTGCCCGCACGATCACTCCCGGCTCGGCCGAGGCGATGACGATGCGGTGGGGCAGACCTGGAGAAGGCCTGTCCCACCGCAGGGGATGGCGGATGCCCAGCCGGCCGGCTAGGGCGCCTTGGGCAGGGGTTTGCCGAGGCGGTGGACGGTGGTGACGGTGTCGGTGTTGGTGCGGTCGCCGTTCTTGTCGATGCCGAAGTGGCCGCTGGCGCCGGCGACGGCGTTGTTGCGCAGCGCGTACAGCTCGTTCCTGACGGCGTAGTTGTTGGGGATGTCGGACGGGGACGGGCTGTGGGCTGCGGCGTTGTGCAGGGCGGTCGCGGCCGTGGTGACGGCGTCGTAGGCGACGATGCCCCAGTAGCTGACGGTGAGGTGTTCTGCGGGGAACTGCTGGCCGTGATGGGGGGCGGTGAAGGCCTTGACGAACGCTTCGTACAGGCCGCGGCCGGGATTGCCGGGGGCGCGGAACTGCTCCGCCTTGGGGAACGACGCGTACAGGACGGTGATCGGCGAGGCCGGGTCGTGGAGTGCTTCGGTCTTGGGGTCGAGGGCTGCCGCGTCGGATCCGGTGATGACGGTGATGTGCTGGGCGTGGCAGCTGCGCCGGGTCAGGGCGTCGAGGAAGTCGGGCAGGTACTTGACGCGGGCGGCGTAGTAGACGGTGTCGATGGTCTTGCCGGTGTTGCAGAAGTTCTGGCTGATGGTCGGGAGGATCGCGTCGGGTCCCCCGCGGGGGTCGAAGGCGAAGTCGGAGTGGTCGTCGAGGTGCTTCTTGAGGCCGTCGATGGTGCGAAAGCCCCGGTTGAGGGACTCGGTGTAGAGGTCCCTGGTGCCGTTCGGCGTCACGGACGTGCTGACCAGAGCCGCGGTGCGCCGGCCGGACGGAAGCTCGTCGCTGATGGCGGTGAGCTGGTCGCTGTTGGACAGGGCGACACGGGCGAGTCCGTTGATCGGCCCCTTGCCGTCCACCGCGCCGGTGGCGTTGAACCCGTCCGCGGTGATCAGGTCCCCGACCATGGGCAGATCGGCCTTGCTGAGCTTGCGGGCGGCGTCGACCGTCTCCTGCTGGCTCAGGCCCATGCCGACCACCGCCACCAGGCGGTCGCTGTCCTTGCGCTTCACCAACTCGTCGACGGCGTGCTCCCAGTGCCGCTGGGCACTGCCCATACTGGCCACCAGCAGCCGGATCTTGGGCCTGCTGTTCTTCCTGTTCTCCTCCGCGACGGCGGTGTAGGCGCCCTCGAGCTCGGCGACGTACTGGCCCACGGTCAGGCTGTTCGCGTCCGTCGACGTCAGCGGCGTCAGGAACGCGAACGTCACGTAGTCACCGCCCTCGACCACGGTCTTGTTCTCCGCGCCGATGGCGGTCATGACCGGCTTCAGATCACTGCCGAAGACCGCCGCGCCGTCGCTGCCGTCGGTGACGCCCGTGCATTCACCGTCGTCCTGAGTCACCAGGCTGGGATTGCTGGTACCGCAGTGCTCCTCCTCGCCGCCCTGACGCAGCTGCCACGCCACCAGGCCGGCGGCGAGAGCGAGCGCGGTACCGGCTGCCAGGGCCACGCGCGGCCGCCTGCGGCCACCGCCCACCAGGAACGCCCAGAGCCTGCCGCCTCTGGCGGACGACTCGGAGTCGAGGCCTTCCCAGCACTTCAGCCACGGCTCCTGCTCCACGGCGGTCAGCCCACATCCGCGCAGATACTTGACCGTGAAGTCCCGGTTGGGCAGCTTGTCCTTGTCCAGCGTCTGGGAGACCGTGCTGGCAGGCAGGCCACCGTCCTTGGCAACCGCCTGGTAGGTCTTCTTCCCTTTCACTTTTCTCAGCGCTTCACGGAACTCCTTCTGGTCGCGAATGCGCCCGGGGGCGTCCTCGAGTTCCGCCATCACGCGCCTCCGGCGGAGCCGGCCGCCGTGCGCTGTCCGCTCAGCCAGGGCCCCAGCTGCGTGGCGGCGGCTCCGGCCGCCGTGATCAGCCCGATGGCCTCACAGGTGGGCTGCCCGCTGTACACGAGGACGATCACCACCAGCAGGATGATCGCGAAGACGGTGATCCGCTGGACCGGCGTCAAGGCCGTGCAGCAAGGCGCGTGACCCGGTGACGCCGCCGCCTGTCGGCGGCGTCGGGACGGCATACGTACTGACATGGTTGTTTCCCCTCCCTGAGTGCGGCGAAGAAGACCGCACCAGCGATTACCGGTCGTGATGCGGTCATCACCCAGTTTGGCCCCGGCGGGTAGGGGCGGAAACCCTTTCGCTCGATCGGAATCGACCCGGACAAGCTCCGCTCATTGCAGAGCTTTCGATGGTCCTTTCCGCTCGAATACCACGGTGTGCGGAAGCGTCTCGGCGGATCATCCGTTGCCCTCTGTTTCGTCCGGGCTGGGCGTCGGCCGCAGGGCACGCTCCGGGGTACCAGCAAGCATGCCAACACCCCTACGACCTGCGTCTTTTCTGTTCGGAACGGTTCGGAAGCCGTTCCGAACACGGAAGACCTTGCACGGTGACCGCCAAGGTGGTGAGCTGAACAAGCGGAACCCTGCCCTCGAAATACACCGCCCCTCCCCTTCCTGGGCGCGGCAGTAAAGCAGCGGTGGGAAGAGGGGGCTCCTGTTACCGGCTGGAGCCCCCTCACTGCGTCCCCCGATCCCGGACGCGTATCGATACGCCTTTTCCGCGGAGCGACTTCTGCAGAAAATTGAAAAAGGCGTCTGGAACGGGCGATGCGTGGTGCGGACGATGCCGCACGCCCTGGCATCGCGGTACGTTCCACCGAGTGAGAGTGGATGCCACTCAGGCGCCCGGTGGGGAGTGGAGCCCATCGTGATGCGCAACGGCTGTCCAGTGGAGTCCACCCGGTGCGCTCCACCCGGTGGGGGAGTGCGGTGCATCGTGTGCAACTCATCGCGCCGCGCGCCTACCGGTGCGCTTCCGCGCGCTGCCGTTCCCAGGGGATGGTGCGCGTGGCGGGCGACGGCAGCCAGGAGTCGGCTCTACGATCCGCGCGTGGGACAGACCCCGGTACAGAAGGCCGCGGAGGCGGCACGCGGGCAGCAGCCGAAGAAGCGGCCCGGCAAGGCGCAGCGCGAGGCGTCTCTGCGGGCGCAGGCGGCGAAGAAGAAGGCGGGCGGCGGGAAGCCGGCCGCGAAGAAGACGGCGGCGAAGAAGGCGGTGCCGCTGCCGCGCGGCTCGGTACGCGCCGCGTATCCGGGCACCTGCCCGGCCTGCTTGAAGGACTACGCCAAGGGCGAGGTCATCACGAAGGTGACCGATGGCTGGGTACACCCCGGCTGCGCGCCCCGGCAGATGTCCGCAGCCGAGCGGGAGTTCGCCCGGAACAAGGCCCGGATCGAGAGCGGCGAGACGTTCCGCGGCCAGAAGCCCTCGAACTGGCGGCGCGGAGCCTCGCCGTCCAGCACCCGTTCCGCCCGCTGCTCGCAGCGGTGGCTTCGTGCACCAACTCATCGGGACCGGGCTGTTGGCCGTTTTCCCGCGGGGGCCGTGGGCTGCTTCCTGGGGTTGGCGCTGAGCAGGGCGGCGCCCAGTGGGGTGAGGGTGTGGAGCACCGTGTTGCGGCAGCGGATGGTGGTGATCAGGTCTGCTTCGCGCAGTATGGTCGCGTGCTGGCTGGCGGTGGGCGGGGTGACGCCGATGCGCCGGGCGAGTTCGCCCGTGGTGCAGCCGTCTTCGATTACCCGCAGAGCTGCCGCTCTGCCGTGTCCCAGCAGGTGGGCCAGCCGGTCTTTCGGTCCCGGGACGCGGCCGGCCGGGCTCAGGTGCCAGCCGGGGCCGGGAGAGACGGGGTAGACCAGGACCGGGCGCAGTTCGGGGTCGACCAGGGTCACGGGTGTGCGCCAGCAGAACACCGAGGGCACCAGCACGAGCCCGCGTCCGTCCAGGTACAGATCGCGGTCGACCGGATAGTCCGCCTCCAGCACAGGCGGGCGCCAGCGCAGCGCGGGTCCCAGAGTCTGCAGCAGGCCGTCAGTGCCGTGGTCCATGAGAGCGCGGGCCCGTTGGGCCCGGTCGGCGTCGACCAGTGCCTGCAGGCGCGGCCACACCGGCGCCAGGACCGTGCGGTGGTAGTCGCGCAGTGCGTCACCGAGCGTGCTGAGCACTCTTCGGTCGGCATCCGCCAGTCCGCGGGCCCAGCTCGGCGGGGCAGGAAGCAGGGCCAGGTCGCTGCGTAATCGCTCGCCGGACGTGGAGAGCACTGCGTCGATGGTGGACTCCAGGCAAGGAACCGTCTGCGCCGGGGTGAGAAAGTCGGGGAAGTCGCCCGCCGGAGGCGCCAGAAACCGCAGCAGACGCACGTGCGGCGCCCGCAGGGCTCGCAGACGCGCCCGGGCAGCGCTGCGCCAGGGGCCGAAGACGGCGGTGGCCTGCGTGGTCGCCAGCTGTATGGCGCTGAGCACGATCTCCCAGCCCGGGTCGGGCCCCGACACCATCCGTACGCGGGACAGATCCTCCGCCGTGAAGTGCACCCTGAGCGCCATGGTCCCTCCCCATCGCAGTCGTATGCCTGATTATTCGGCAACCTGTACCTGTTCCGACCAGCATGTTTCGGTCTCCCCGACATGTCCTTGTCCATCCCTGGCGAGGGCTGTCACTCTGAGAGAACCAAGCACCGCTGTACCAGTGACTCCGGGAGCTCGTGACCCAAACAGGGAGACACGGGACACCTCAGTCGCCGGAGGCTGTCTACTGCTGTCCGAACCTGCTCATGAAGTGAAACCCACCGACGGAGGGAAACCCCGTGAAGTTCAGGGCCAGGACCACGATGCGCACCACAGCCCTGCTGTGTGGCATGGCGCTGGCACTCGGAGCCAGCAGCGCCACTGCGGCCGCTGCGGACCGGGCCACGCAGTCGGTCGAATCGAAGTACGCGGCGGAGGCGAAAGCGATGGGCCTTTCGGCCCGACAGGCGGCCCAGCTGCAGGACCGGGTGGACGCCCAGTTAGCGGACATGAAGATCCCGGCGGAACAGGTGAAGTACAACGAGATCCGGACCAAGGACGGCAGCTCGAGCATCACGTTGCCCGTGCCCGGCGCGGCGGCCGACACCAGCTGTCCCTCCGAATATCTGTGCCTGTGGGACGGCGCCTACTGGACCGGTACCAAGCACACGTTCTGGGCCTGTGGATACGTGAACCTGAGTGACCTCGGCTTCAACGACCGCCTCACCTCGTACAAGAACAACCAGACCACCGGCACGGTGTCTTCCTTCTACAACTGGGAGGGCTCTTGGGTCTACAAGTTCGGCAGCCGCGCGTACCACACCGAGGACAGCCTCGCGAACACCCCCTGGAACAACATGATCGACAGGGTCCTGGTCTGCTGAGCCCTTGCCGGTAGCCCGATCAGCTGAGCCGCTGCGCGTCCGGGGCGGACCGGACGATGATCAAGCGCATGGCGATGAGTGACGGCCGGTCGGCGACCTTCTTCGCTGCCTCGATCGTGTCGTATATCGCGTTCGGGCCCAGGTCGCCGTAAACGGGCGCGTCACGAACCTCGTTCACACCGCATCAGGGGTCCCTCCTCCCGGTGGCCCCGGCCCGTGCGCACATCCGCGCGGGCCGGACGACCGCCGACCCGGCCAGCAGGCCGGAGGAACGAGGACACCGTGCCAGCCCCTGCCCACACCACCCCTTCCCGCCGCCCAGCGCGGCCGCGATCCTGGAGCCCGGCCTCGCACGCCGTCGCCGCCCGGCCCGGCCGCGCCCGTCGCGTCGGCTGCTGGGCAAGCCCTGGCGAGGCCCTGCCGCCGGCGCTTGCGTTCCCACTGCCGAAGCTACTTCCGTGCCCGGCAGCCACACACCTGGTATTTCCCCTTGTCACCACGGGTTTCCAGGCCCGCGCCGGATCGTCACAACCCTCTCTTCTCCCAGGTCGTAGATTCGGCCCCACAGACCGTACTCGACGGGCATGTCCCGCCACGGCACACCGGTCCGGACCCCGAACCGTATGCCGTCGATCAGCAGCCGCCGGGAGCAGACGGGCCGTCGCCCCGCCTTCGCCCCCTTCGGCAACAACGGTCCAACACCGCCCACTGCTCGTCCGTGAGATTTCCCCGCCCTATGAACCGTGATCACCCCAGCCCAAGGTCCACTTCTATACGGCCTTGGCGAGACCGGACTAGGAGTCGGGCTGAGCGGCATTCGTCATAAGCCAGCGGCGGATTTCCTGCGCCTCCTGCTCGCGGCCCAGATCGTCGAGGATGTTCGCTTGCAAGGTCAGCACGGCGTGCAGCCGGGGCAGCACCGACGGCTTGGCGGCGACGTGGGAACGGTACAACTCCACGGCCTGCCCCGTGGCAAGCAGGGCTTCGGGAAGATCGCCCTCTGCCACGAGAAGCAGGGCGGCGGCGAGCAGTGAACGGGCGAGCTCGGGTTCGAAGGCTGCGGGCTGGTATATCGACAGTTCGCGGTATAGCGCGACCGCTTCAGCCTCGGCGGCGAGGCCGTCGTCCCATCGCCCGGCCTCCGCCAGTGGGATGCCGAGGTTGGACAGCGCGCGGGCAAGACCGGGTGCGAACGCTGGGGGGTCGTCCGCAGCCAGCCGGCGGTAGATGACGACCGCTTCCTCAGTGGCGGCGAGGCCCTCGGCCCGTTGCCCGACCTCCGCTAGCCGGTTGCCCAGGTTCGACAGGGACAGGGCGAGGTCGGGTTCGAAAGCCGCTGGGTTGTCCACCACCAATCGGCGCCGGATCTTCACCGCTTGCCGCTCGGCGTTCAACCCCTCGTCCCATCGCCCGGCCTCCGCCAGTCGGTTGCCGAGGTTGGACAGTGCGCCGGCGAGGTCGGGTTCGAAGGCCGCGGGGTCATCCGCGGCCAGCCGGCGGTAGACCACGACCGCTTCCTCGGCGGCGGCGAGGGCGTCGCTCCTCCGCCCGGCCTCCGCCAGTCGGTTGCCGAGGTTGGACAGTGCGCCGGCGAGGTCGGGTTCGAAGGCCGCGGGGTCAGCCGCGGCCAGCCGGCGGTAGATGACGATCGCTTCCTCGGTGGCGGCGAGGCCCTCGGCCCATCGCCCGGCTTTCGCCAGACGGAGGCCGAGATTGGACAGAGAGTGGGCGAGGTCGGGTTCGAAGGCGGTCGGTTCGTCCTCCGCCAGTCGGCGCCGGATCTGCACCGCCTGCTGTACGGCGTCCAGAGCCTCGGTCCAGCGCCCAGTGCTCGACAGATGGGTGCTGAGGTTGGTGAGGGAGTGGGCGAGGTGGGGTTCGTGGGCGGCGGGGTGGTCTGCGGCCAGTCGGCGGTAGCGGTCCACCGCCTCTTCGGCGGCAGCGAGGCCCTCGGCTCCTCGCCCGGTGAGAGTGAGCTGGGCGCCGAGATTGGTCAGTGCGGCGGCGAGGTCGGCTTCGAAGGCGGCGGGGTCGTCCGCCGCCAGTCGGCGCCGAATCTCCACGGCCTGCTGCCCAGCACGCAAGGCGTCGGTCCTCCGTCCGGCGTCCATCAGCAGGGTGCCGAGGCTGGTCAGGGAGAGGGCAAGGTGGGGTTCGTGGGCGGTGGGGTTGGCTGCGGCCAGCCGACGGCAGATGGCGACCGCCTCCTCGGCCGCCGCCAGCCCTTCGGCCCTCCGTCCGGCCTCTGACAAGAGAACTCCGAAATGGCCCAGCAAAAAGGCAAAGTCGGGCTCATGGGCGGCGGGGTTGCTCGCGGCCAGCCGGCGGAAAACGGTGACGGCCTCCTCGGCGGCGGCCAGCCCTTCGGTTCTCCGCCCGGCTTCCGACAGCCGCAGGCCGAGGTTGGACAGCGACCTCGCGAGGTGGGGTTCGTGGGCGGTGGGGTTGGCTGCGGCCAGCCGACGGCAGATGGCGACCGCCTCCTCGGCCGCCGCCAGCCCTTTGGTCTTCCGCCCAACCTGCGACAGCCAAGTGCCGAGATTGTTCAGGGCGGCCGCGAGGTGGGGTTCGTGGGCGGCTGGGTTGGCCGCGGCCAGCCGACGGTCGATCGCGACCGCCTCCTCGGTCGCGGCCAGCCCTTCGGTCTTCCGCCCGGCCTCTGACAACCGCAGGCCGAGGTTGGACAACGAGCCCGCGAGGTCGAGTTCGTGGGCGGCAGGGTCGGCTGCGGCCAGCCGGCGGCAGATGACGACCGCCTCCTCGGCGGCGACGAGGCTGTCGGTCCTCCGCCCGGCCTCCGCCAGCCGGTTAGAGAAGTTGATCAGCGAGGCAGCGAGTTCGGACTCATGAACCGAGTCTTCCGCGAGCCCTCGTTGGTTGACCTGAATGAGCGCGAGCCGTTCATTGGCCTGGACGAGGGCGCCGGTGAGCCGTAGGGCGAGCCCGGCGATGACGTGGGACGGGTAGGGGAGCGCGGCCTCCACGGTCCGCACGGCCTGATGGGCCAGTGGAACGGTGTTGAGGGCGGTGTCGACGGCGCCCAGGACATGCTCGCTTTCGGTGGCGCGTCCCGCGTTGTAGTGGGCGACGGCGGCGCGGGCCAAGACGGTCAGGAGCTGTGCCTGCTGCTCGGGCGAGGCCGCGGTCAGGAGGGCGGGTAATCGGACACGCTCGTCCATGACCGTGCGGGAGGTGAGGTACTCGGCGATGCGGTCGGGCTGGAGGGAACCCCAGTACCGGCCACGCGCGGCCGGGTAGAGCGCGGCCAGCCAGGCCACGGCAGGTGGTGCCATGTCAGAGGGAAGGTCGGGGACCTCGGAGATGACGCGCAGGGCCTGGTCCTTGCTGGCCGCCCCGCACAGCGCCGCTACGGCGACCGCCGCGCCCAGGACCGGGGTGCGCAGGTCCGCCTTGAACGCGGGGGTTTTGGCGCTGTCCTCCCAGAAGCGCTCCTCGTGGTCCAGGAGGATCTGCTCCAGTGGTTCACCGGGGTTGGTGTCGACGGGGGCGGGGCCGTGCTGCAGCAGCGTGACCAGCGCGGCCAGTTGCAGGGTGAGGGCGTTGTCGTAGCGAGTGTGGCTCAGGTCCTCGTGCGGCTGGAGCGTGGCGGCCAGCGCCGACCAGTCATGGGCGGGCACGGAAGGCACGTGGGGCAGCAGGCGGGCGAGGTCCCGGGCAGCCTGAGTGAACGCGGTGAGGCGGTCGCCCGGAGGCCGGTGGTCAGGGATGAGCGGGGTGAGCTCGGTAACCGGCGCGGCTTTGAGCAGACTGCGGGTGGCCGGGGCGGCGCTGAGCGCGTCGGTGCGCCATTCGCCATCGGAGCGGGCGAGCAGCAGTATCCGTACGCGGTGCCGGGAGCGGCACAGCTGGCTGATCAATTCACGCAGCAGGCGCGGGCGGGTCTCGGCGTAGTCGACGACCAGGAGCAGGGGAAGCGCGGTCAGAAGAGGGGCGAAGTCGGGCGGGGACCCGTAGTCGGTGAGGTCGGTGCGCAGATGTCCGGTGGCCCAGCCCTCACGGCTTAGGTCATCGGTGAGCCGACGGGCCAGACGGGTCTTGCCCTGCCCGCCGGGGCCGGTCACGACCCGCACCGACACCGCGGCAGGCCCCTGTTCGCACCAAACGCGCAGGTCTGCCTGCTCCTTCTGGCGACCGTGGAAGGTGACGGCCTCGGCGTCGGCGCGCAGGAGCGCGGCCGGTGAGTGCAGGAGGCGCTCGGGGGCGGCAGGGGTGAGCAGGGCGGCCGGTTCCGTGGGCTCGAGGACAGGCTCCCAGCGTGCATGCTTGGTCACCAGCGCGCGAAAGCGCCCGTCGGCCACAAGGTGGGCGACCGGCGTGGCAGTCAGGCGGACGCCGCCGTCGGCCTGCCGGTCCCGGCGCGTGACGCCGCACAGCATTACGTCCCCGTAGCGGTCGCCGCTCAGCACGGCCGCGCCCGACATCCCCGCCCACCGGTCCGGGCCCGTCCCGGGAACGGGCTGACCGCTGGTGATCTCGTAGCGGCCGGCGAGCGAGCCGGTGCCCGGGACGATCCGCCCGGCGAGACTCTCGTCCAAGCGGCGGCCGTCACCGGGATCCTTCTGCATACGAGGAAAGCCGACCACGGTCACCTCATGCGGCCCGGTGCCGATGAGCCGCCCCCACCGCTGCGGCGGCCGAAGCGCCAAGTCGCCGAAGGACTCCGGCACCTGCCAGCCACGGCCGTCGTCGACCTCGACCAGCGCCGCGTCGACGAGCTCATCCCTGCGCCACCACCGCACGGTCGCGGGAAAATTTCCGCCGCCGGAGTCCGGCCGGGACACCTGCACCGCACCCCGTCCCGTACCGGACACGTCGTCCACGACATGCGCGGCGGTCAGCACCAGGCGCGGCGCCACCAGATATCCCGAGCCGAACCCCCGCGTATCGCTCCCGGTCCGGGCCACCCACACCTGCACCCGCCGATCGGACTCGTACCGCACGGCCCCCCCGTCGCTGGCGTTCGGACTCGCTGCGCCGCCGCCTGAAGCGGCGCTACTCCTCGTCGCTAATGTCGATATCGCCGCCGCCGGGTCCGTGCGGCTGCAGCCGCACGGTGACCGTGTGCGTCGCCTTGCGGGCGCTTTCCTTGGTGCCGCTGATACCGGCCAGGCCAAACCTCAGCCCGCCGTTCACCCCCCTGGTACGGGTCAGCTCCAGGCCTAGCTCCAGTGTGATCTCATCCACGGTGAACAGCACTCCCCGGTGGCTGGCTCCCCCGCCACCGGGGTCAGCGATCCGAGCCTGGGATTCGGCGATCTGGTCACGCAACAGCGCGACCGCGTCGGCCAAGTCCAGCCACTCCCCACCGGAACCGTTAGCGTGAGCCATCACAGCCCTCCCCCTCGCCCCCCGCCCCCGGCGAGGTCTCCACCCTCTCGCCCGCGAACGATAGCCCGAGAGTAGCCAGACGCACACGACGTTCCGCCGAACCGTCGCCGCCGGTGAAGGGAGCGTCAGCGTCCGCAGATCCGGGCTTTCGGTGGTCGGAGTCTGTCAGGGCTGCTGTTCGCCCAGTCGGTTGGTCCCTCGCGTCCCTGGTTGCGCTGCTTCTCCGCGGCGCGGCGGCAGTTGGGTGTGCGGTAGATCTGCCGCAGGCGGGGCTTGGTGGTGAAGACGCCCAGGCAGACGGGGCAGGTGTGAACTGCCGGGCGTGAGGGCGGGAGCCGGTGGGCGCCGACCTCGTCCGACCGTGACGATGTAGTGCGGGTGCATCCACGCTTCCTCCCGTGAGCATCAGGCCCCGACCAGGCCGAACTTGGGCACGCAGGCTCTCCACGACACTCCGTCCCGGTTCGACATGCCAGGCAAGATCCCGCGTGAGCAGGTTTGGCCGATCCCCGGAGCGACGGGTCGGAAGACGCGCGGTGAGACTTGCCGCGCGCCTGCGGCTTCCGGCAGGGGAAGCGGGCGGCCCGTCCGGGCAACGTGCGAGGAGCGCGGACGGGCTCCAGCCCGGATTGTTCCTGACTGGCCGTGCCGGCGGACGCCGACAGGCCGGAACCCTCGTCCGTCGGTCACCGTCACGATGACCGACAGGCCGAAGGCGCCGACGCCCACCGTCCCCGGGCCGGCGAGGACCTTCTTCCTGTGCGCGGGTTCAGCGGGGTTCGATCTCTTCCTGCACCGCGGCCGAGCAGCAATCCACGCCGGCGCCTCCGTCTGTCCGGTGAGCACCGTAGCGTTGCCACCGTGAGTGATTTCTATGAACTCCAGCTGATCCTCGACCTGCCGGACTCGCTTCCGGCCGCTGACGTTGCGCTGCTGCGCTGGCATCTCGGGGAGAGCGGGGAGGAGCCGCAGGACCCGGATGCCTACCCCCTGCTGGCCGCCCGGGGGCCCGCGGCGAGGATCGGGGGAACGCTCGTTGGCGACCTGTCACGCAGCGAACAGGGCTGGGCGCTCACTGCCCGGCAGGAAGTGCATCCCGACGAGTTCGACCATCTGCGCGAACTTGTGGAATGGCTCGCCAGACGGACCAGCACGTTCGGCACCATCGGTTATCTGCGATTCCTGGAGCACAACGTTCCCGACGTGCTCATCGCCGACCCCGTCGCCGGCACCGCTCAGCGCCTGACCCTGTTGCCCGGACGCTCCACCGAAACTCAGCTCATCCCGGACCTGTGGAGCTGATCACGCGACACGATTCGGTCCAGTGCGAGCGTGCTCAGGCCTCTCCTTGCGTCCCTTCCCACACCACCGGCGCGGCTATCGGTGAGAACGATCATGGTCGGATTGGCGCCACCACGGGAGCGGAAGGGGCAGCTCAGGTTGCCCTCAAGTGGGCCGCCAGCCGGACAATGCGTTGGCACAGTGCGGAACATGACCGCCATCGACTGGGGCAGCGTCCCCACCTGGTTCTCCGCCATCGGCACAACCGGCTCTCTGCTCGCGACGGCCGGCATCATCGTGCGCGACCGCCGCAAGGACCAGCGCACCGACGCGGCCCGAGTCGCCTGCTGGATCGAAGTGCCCTCCGCGTACGAGGTCGACGACGACTCGGTGGACCTGGAGGCGTACCGGTTCCTGCGGGTGCACAACACGGCCGACCGGCCCGTATTCGACCTGTCCGCGCTGGTCGGCCCCGACAGCAGCGCCGGGTACCACAGACACTTCCTCGACCACGTCGTTCCCACCGGGGAGCAGGCGACGTTCCTCGCGCCGTTCGAGCAGCACAGCTCCGGATCCCTGCCGCCGTCCCGGCCCGCGGCTGTGGAGTTCCGGGACGTCGAACGGACCACCTGGGTCTGTGACCTGGAGGCCGGGACGCTGCACCGTCGCCGTAAGCGGCGCGTGCGGAGCTGGCTGCGCATCCAGCGGAAGTTCGTCTCCGAGTTCGGGCGGAAGGCGTTCAACCTGCGGTTCCGGCGCCGTGTAGCCCTGCCCAAGCGCCCCGACTGGCGCGGATAACCAGCCTCGCCCGTCATGCCGAGCGGGGAGTTGCCGGACGTTCTCCGCTGGCTGGGGCGCTCGCGAGACGCTGCAGACTCGGCGCCCGGTACACGCAACGGTGCTCCGCCGCACGGGCGTCCACCGTGGTTCACCGCCCGGTCCGTGTGACGCCCGGGGAGCAGGTGTGATGAGCGTGCTCGTAAACGCGCTGCCGGAGTTCCTGGGCAGCCTCACCGCGCCTGGGGCCGCTTCGACCTTGACCCCGTGCCCAGCGCGACAGGGTCCGACTGCTACGTACGCCAGAGCCTGGACCGACTGCCCGCCCGCAAAGGAAACCCGCCTACCACCGCGACGGCCGTACTGGAACAGCTCGTCCTGCTGCGGCCCCTGCCCGCGCGCAACGAGTACTTCGCCTACGGCGTTGCCGTGGCGTACATCCGGGCCTCCGGCGAGACCGTGGACGCCTCCTACGAACCCTGGCGCGACCTGATCACCGACATCCGCGCACTGCGCCTGACGGTGTACGACATCACCGACCGGCTCCGCTCACCGCGCCCCTCCTGACCGGTCATCCCTTCCCAAAACCGCAGCAGCGCGTACAGGCATGAGCCCTTACACGCGCGCCGGGACCGGTAGCGGCCTGCCAGACACAGCGGCAGGCCGCCACCGGCTCGCTCAGCGGCCCACACAGATGATCATGAAGGAGCGCCCGCATGGGTATCGTCGGAGACGGCCTGGAGCACGCCGTCCAGCAGGCGTTCACCCGCCCGATCCCGAAGTCAGCGGGCGCGCAGATGCGCTACCTCGTCAAGCAGCTCAAGGGCACCCGCGCGACCGCCGACCTCCTCGGAGTCACCCAGCGGACCGTGGAGCGGTACGTGAAGGACCAGATCCGGCGGCCCCGCGCCGACCTCGCCCGGCGCCTGCAGGACGCCGTCCGCGCCCGCTGGCAGCCGCGGGTCCGCGAGCGCGCCCGCCGCCAGGCCGCCACCAGCACCGGCCTCGTCATCCACACCCGCGCCCGCTTCGGCTTCACCGCCGCGCCCGGCACCACCGACGACGCCCGCATCCGCGACCTCACCCTCGCCCTGCCCCCGCACCACGCCGTCCGCCTCTTCGACGCCCAGGACGCTGGCGCCACCGACCAGCAACTCCAGGACCTCACCGCGCAAGCCCTCGGCGAGGTCTACTTCCGCGACAACGGCCGCCGCGCCCAGGGCCTGGACGTGGAGTTCACCGACGTCCAGCACATCGAGTTCGAGCTGTAGGCGCACACGGACCACCGGACCGCGTGGCTTCAGCTGTGAGCCGAAGCACGGTAGTTGTCATATATGCAGGCGTGTTGTCACCATGGCCGCCAGGCGGTGGCTTGGTTTTCGAGCTCGGATCCCGTGAATGGGGCAGCGGACAACTCGGCCGCGGAGTGCTTGGGCGTGACGTCTGGCTCTGTTCACGAGAACGGGCAGCACTTCGACATCGCTTCGGGAGGCGGTTGGCGGTCGCTGCATGACCGGATTGTTCACGAGTTTCGACAGCACCTGTGTCTACTCAAAGGCGCTCCCCGTTGACGAGGACGCGGGGCCAATGAGAGCCCGCGGCCGGGCACGGCCGCGCCGTACTCGCCTACGAGTACACCTGCCACCAGCGGTCCGTCTCAGCACGAGCCACTTCGGCGTCGTACTGACTCGCATCGAAGTGGAGCTCCGGCGGGGGATAGGGCATGTCCATGTGCGCCGCCCCCCACGGCACCTCCCAGTCCGACCACTGCACGATCTCCCCGAACCGCTGCACGACCACGGTCAGGTAGCCGCAGCACCCGCCGGTGCACTCGGGTTCTCCCAGCTCCAGGCGGCGAGCCTCATCGGTCGCCCGCAGCGGGCTGGGCCGCCCCGCCGGCAGCACATCGGCGGCGTACGGTCCGCGGCCACCCTCGTCGACCGCCTCTTCGACGATGTCCTCGCCGTTGACCCAGAAGCGCACCTGAGTTTTGAACCGGGGTCCCGGCGGCAACACCCTGATCTCCAAACGGTCGAACATCAGGCCACCCTACGGGGCGCGCTGACGTTTGCGCGCATCCCAGCCGACGCCTGCCTCTACCCGGCCGACGGAAGGGTCCGTGAGGTGCCTCCCATTCTCGTAAACATCGACCACGGCCTGGACGGGGTGCCTCCCGAAGTCGTGCACATTTGCCGTCGGAACTCGTGAACAGAACCATGACGTCCCAGAGCGTCGTCGGCCCCGAGACGCGAGGGGGATGCCTGGCGGCCGCGTCCAAGGCCCGCCACCGGGTACCGGGCCGCTTTCCGCCCTCGGTGTGGGTATGGGGCGCTAACGTGCAGTCAGGTGCTGTGACGGTGAGAAGGGCTCGGGCGATGCTCAACGAGGCGATGACGGCGCTGGCTGCGGCCGGTGGTACGGCGGTCGTGCAGGCCGCGGGGACGGATGTGTGGCATGGGCTGCGTGACCGGGTGGCACGGCTGCTCAGTCGGGGCGACGAAGAACGCCGCCAAGCGCAGCTGGAGCGACTGGACCGGACTGCGGCCGCGTTGGCGACTGGCGGAGATGGTGCGGACGAGCAGACGTGCACACGCCAGGAGGCGGTTTGGCAGGAGCGCTTCGAGACGCTGTTGGAGTCGCTGGGGGAGGACGAACGAGAAGCGGTATACGCCGAGTTGCGGACGATCATCGACGAGTCGCCGGGGCCGGCCGAAGTGCGGGGAGTGCATAACGAGATCAGTGGCGGCACGCAGTACGGGACGGTGATCCAGGGCCGTGACTTCCACGGTCCGATCTACTCCACACTGACAGACCCTGCCCGTCGACCAGCCGAGTAGGCTTTATCCGACCTCGACGCTTTTCGTCTCGAAGCCCGGTCCCATGGTGTTGAGGTATCCGAGCAACGGAGCGACGAGGCCAGCTGCCACCCACCAGGTACCCCACCCGAAGTGGACGACGAGCGCGCCGATGAGCAGGAAGACGGCCACCCCTTGCCTGCCGCTGACCCAGCACCCCGCCAGGATGGTGCAGGCGGCGAGCAGCCACCAGGGGCCGCCTGCGAAGTAGGCCAGAGCGAGCCCGGCGGTAAGAAACACCGACACGCAGCCTTCGAGCCGAAGGGATACTGCCTCCAGCAGCGGCTCGCGTTGCTGCTCGACGGGCGAGTTGCGCTGCTTTGGGCCGTTCACCAGGGCCCGTGTCGTGCGCAGGCTGCCCAGCAGCAGCGCCCATCCTGCGAGTATCCACCACGGGGCTTCGACGACCGCCGCGACGACCACGCCGACGATCGTCAGCAGTTGCGCGCATCCCCCCTGTTTCTCCTGTGCGATCGTGGTGACGTGCAGCAGTTCCTCGGGCTCGTCTACGGAGCCGGCGGGGAGATTCTGGGCCCAGGCTCGTACCTTCTTGACCTCGTCGACGGCGCCGCTGTCGGTCAGTGCCTCCACGGCCTCCTCCGCGGCGCGTCGTGCGGCCGTCATGCGCTGGACCGCCGCGTATGCCTTGGCGAGCGCCGCCAGTTCCACGCCCTCGCGGTGCCGGTTTCCCAGCTCCCGCCAGACTTCCAGGGCCTTTTGGTGCACTTGGTACGCAGCACTGTGCTTCGTACGGTCGGACAGCATGAGCCCCAGGCGGTGCAGTGCCTCGCCTTCACCGTTCTTGTCTCCCACCGAGCGGTGGTGGTCGACATCCTTCTGCATCGCGGCCGCTACGTCCACGACGTACCCGTTGAACGTGAGAGCGATGGACAAGCGATTCATGAGCGAGGCCTCGAGGTCCTTGTCACCGCTCTCCCGGCAGAGCCGCAGAGCGCGATTGCGGTACTCGATCGAACGCCGGTGCTGGTTGCTCTGCCCGTAGAGCGCGGCCAGCGTTGTACATGCTCTGGCCTCGACCTCGGTATGTCCCTCGTCCCGAGCGAGCTTCTCTACGGCCTCGGCCTCCAGGATCGTCTCGTGGTAGTGCCCCGCGCAGAAGTGGATGTTGGCCGCGTCGGCTCGCATCTTCAATTCGGATAAGCGATCTCCGTTGGCGGCATAAAGCGCGGCGCTGCGGTAGGCCGCGGCCAGCGCCTCGTCCGTCTCACCCAGGCTGACCAGCACGAGGGCAAGCTCGTCCGTTACTGCTGCCTCCGCCAGCGGGGATCCAAGAGCACGAAACCGCTGAGCGGACTCCCGGTACGCGGACGCCGCCTGTTGGAAATTCCGCCCGTTGTACAGGGCGATCCCCATGTAGCGCAGCGCACATGCGACTGACTCCTCGTCGTCGCTGGCCCGCCACAGTTCCAGGGACTGTTCCAGGTAAGACAGTCCTTCGCTGAACCGTCCTGCGGCCGCCAGCGACCTGCCGAGCGCTAGCAGCGCCTCCGCCCGGCGTCCGGCGTCCGCGAAGCGTCCTGCGGCATCGACCTCGTGCAGGCACAGGAGAATGCGAGTGGGGAAGTCGGAGCGCTCTGGCAGGAAGGTGCGAACGGCCGCGGCCAGTTCCGCGGACAGCCGATCCATCCCGGCCGCGGCGGCGGCCGGAACCGCCGTGAGCAGGTTGACGCGCTCCCGCTGGAACCACTGCGCGTCCCGCGTGCGGGCGGCTTCCAGGTAGTGCTCCAGCAGGCGAGCCAGTGCGTCCGCCGGTCCGTCGGTCAGGCCGGGCAGCGACTGGGCTGCCAAATGCTGCCTCACCAGGTCGTGCAACTGCCAGCGCCCGTCGACCCTGCCCAGCAGATGCGCCTGTAACAACGTGCGTAATCCTGCTCGCACCTCGGCCTCGGTACGGCCGTCCAGCGCCCGAGCCGCCTCGGTGTCCAGGGCCGGCCCCGGGTTTAGGGTGCATAACCAACCGAGTCGCGCGGCCGAGGTGTCGCGGACGAGCAGGCGCCGCCAGGACGCGTCGAATGCCCCGGCCACTGACAGCTCGCCGTGGCGCAGGTCGCCGCCCCGGCGCAATTCATCGACCAGAGTCGTCATCGGCAGGTCGGGCTCGTCGGCGAGGATCGCCGCGACGATGCGCACCGCGAGGGGGAGGGCACCGCACGCCCGCACCAGACGCTCGGCCAGTTCAGGGTTGTCACGGATTCGGGTGTCCTGAGGCAGCTGTTCGCGGACAGCCTCCTCAAGGAGGACACGTGCCTCGCCGAGGGGAAGCTCCTCCAGGCCGAGCGTGCGGCTGCCTGGCACCGACAAGCGGTCGCGGGTGGTGACCAGAACGCGGTGAGCCGATTGCCGCGGCAGCAGGTTCCGCACTTGGTCGCCGCTGGAGGCGTTGTCCAGCACCAGTAGGACACGCTGCCCTTGCCGGGCCAGCCGGTCCAGCGTCTGGTGGTAGACAGCCGCCTGCTCGGCCCGTGTCCCGGGAACCTTCTCCGCCGCCATCCCGAGTGTGCACAGCAACGGTGCGAACACATCCTCCGAGGCGACCGCGCGGCCGTCCGGATCGTAGCCACGCAGGTCCACCAGAACCGCGGCGCCCGTGAACCACTGCCGCTGCACAGCGATCGCCGCGGCATGCCGAGCAAGCGCGGTCTTCCCGACCCCACCCATGCCTGCGGACACCACCACTGCACGGCCGTCACCTTCCGGGGCCATCCCGGCCAGCAATTCCTCTACCTGCGCGGTACGACCCACGAACAGCTCGTCGGGTGCCGCGTCCCGAGCCACGACCGGCGTAAGCACCGGAACCACCGGCGGCTCCCCGGTGTGCACGTGCACCCCACCGCTGATGGTGCCCGCCTGAACCACAGAGCCAAAAACATTACCCGAGACGATGTTGACCGTATGCGGATTTCCTCCGCCACCCCGTTTCCCCGTCATGCGGACATTTTCCATCTGTAGCAGGGGGAGGAACCCGCTTTCGCAATATCTGACCCTTCGCTGGCCCTGTGCACGGTGTCGTCAGCAAAGCCTGGGCGGGGCGCGCTGGGCTGGCCATCGC
The DNA here is from genome assembly GCF_040678395.1 of Streptomyces sp. NPDC052687. Classification (NCBI taxonomy): domain Bacteria; kingdom Bacillati; phylum Actinomycetota; class Actinomycetes; order Kitasatosporales; family Streptomycetaceae; genus Streptomyces; species Streptomyces sp. NPDC052687. Next base: position 20,721 of record NZ_JBFATR010000055.1, read on the forward strand.
TACCGCTGTTCAGCTCAGGCCACCGGCGCAGTACAGCCGATGACACCCACCGTGCTTAGCCCGCTGCTGGTGACAGGTAGCGCGCCGACCGGGTGACAATCACTGTGCTTTGCACGATCGAAGGCGCAGGCCAGCGGATGCCGATGGTGACACCTCTCCTGCTTCGGCTCAAGCTGGCGCGTGAGCGACGTACCGGTGTCAGCAGACTCCAGTGGGCACGCATCGTCGAACGCGCCGCCGACACCGTCACCAGCTACGACCGCCGCCGGGGCCGCGCTCACCGCGCCCGGTCCGCGAGACCGGTGGCTGCACCCTGCACCAGGTGCACTACCGCTCGTCGCCGAGGGCAGGATCCCGTCCCGGCCGTCGTTCTCCCGCCGACTCACTCGTACCGGTTCCGGCTACCGCCTGTTCGGCACGGTCGACGACCGCGGCTGCCCGGATTTCCGGGAACGCCGGCGTCATGTCCGTGCCGCGCCGGGAGCGCAGCAGCACCCGCCGGTCCGCGTACACGGCGAGCTGGGCTCGGTAGCCGTCCCGCTTCGGCTCGGCCGCCGACCCTGGCGGGAGGTCGGGGCTGTTCACGGCGGTGGTGAGCATCGGCTCGGGCAGCGTCCAGGTCATACCCTGATGCCTTCCTCGCCGCCGGCCCGCCGTTCGGGTGCGTGGGCGGTCTGTCCGGCGCGCGAGTGCGGGGGAGCGGTGCGAGCGTGGACGCAAGCGAGCACAGCACCCGGGGGACTGCGACGGACGGGACGGTGGGCGGTCATGGCGCGGGCCACCTGGACAGGCGTGATCACGTTCGGCCTGGTGACGGTGCCCGTCGGCCTCTACACCGCCACCAGCGACCACACCGTCCACTTCCACCAGCTGCAGCGCGGCACCGCGGACCGCATCCGCAACCGCCGCGTCAACGAGCGCACCGGCAAGGAAGTCGACAGCGCCGACATCGTCAAGGGCTACGAACTCGACGAGGGCCAGTACGTGCTCGTCGAGCCGGACGAGCTCGACGAGATCGCGCCCGGCCGCTCCCAGACGATCGAGATCTCCGAGTTCGTCGACCTCGACCGGATCGAGCCGGTCTACTTCGACCGCACCTACTACCTCGCCCCCCGCGGCAAGGAATACCAGAAGATCTACGAGCTGCTGCGCGCGGCTTTGGACCGGGCCGGGAAGGTCGGTATCGCGACGTTCGTGATGCGCGGCAGGCAGTACCTGACCGCGCTGCGGGCCGAGGACGACGTACTCGTGCTGCAGACCCTGCACTGGGCGGATGAGGTCCGCGACCCACGCAAGGAACTGCCCGAGCTGCCCTCCGGCCGCGCCGGGCGGGGCAAGGAACTCGACATGGCCGTGCAGCTGGTCGATGCCCTCAGCGGCACGTGGGAGCCGGGCCGCTACCACGACACCTACCAGGAGAAGGTGCGCGAGCTGGTCAAGGCGAAGGCCGAGGGCAAGGAGGTCGTCCTCGCCGAGGAGCCGCCCCAGGCCACCAACGTCGTCGACCTCATGCAGGTCCTCGAGAGCAGCCTGGCCCAGGCCGCCGGCACCGCAAGCGGCGAGACAGCAACCCCGTCACGGAAGGGGACGCCGGCGTCCCGGAAGACGGCGGCGCGCCAGCCGGACGGGAAGGCGACGAAGAAGGCCGCCGCCAAGAAGGTGTCGGCCGGTCAAGCGCGGGCCTCCGTGCCGGGCCGCGGTCGCGGCACGGAGTCGGGCGCCGCCCCTACGTGGAGCACCTCCGCAGGCGCGGGCTGGGGGCTCCACGACCCGGATCGCCGGCGATGCGGCGTCTGTGGCCGTACATACACGTGATGCGTCTGAGCAGGTTTACGCCCGATGAGGGGTGGCCGATCTTGTCAGCTCAGATGCCGATTCCAGCCGCCGGTGCGGTCTCTTCTGGCCTCTGCCGCGGGCGAGGACTGGCATGCGCGGCTTGTGGCCAGGGGAACGGCTGCCGTCGCCACAGTGCTGGACCGTCTCGGACGGGTTGAAATGCTGCCACCCAAGTAGCCGCGTCTGCCGTCTAGTTGACCGAACCTGTGACGTTCCTGTGTAAACCGTGGCGTTGACCATAGCTCACTTGTTCTAGCTCTGATGGGGTGCTCTTCCCGTCCATCAGATTGGGAGGATGCTCGCATTGCGTGCGAAGAGACGCTTAACCGCCATAGCTCTCGGCATCGCCAGCCTCACTGCGATGCTCACCGGAACCAGCGCCCAGGCCGTCGGTAACGCGGACGGCGGTGAAGGGCAGACCGTCTGGCTGCGCTCGGACAAGCCCGTCGATCTGCCGCTGGGAGCGGACTATCGAACGGCTCTCACCAAGCACCGCTCGGCCGTCACCGTCGAAAGGCTGCAGTCCAGCGAGACGCCGACACCTCCCGAGCCGTCCAGCGAAGCAAACGAGCAGAGGATCGCCCGGGAGAGTGGAGAGACATACGTCGCCGAGGCCGGTGACGCCGCCGCGGAGAAGCGAATACGCATCGCCGCAGCCCTCACCAAGGAACAGTGCCGGGCGATGCCAGATGCGCACGACGCCGCTGGCAAGATCATCAATCACTTCAGCTTCTGCCGCTGGGGTTACAACACCGCCGTCAAGCTCAACGGCCAAGGCGGGATCGAAGGCATGGTCCGGTTCCGGGAGACCGAGATCGGTACCAGCTACGCAGCAGGCGGCCGGGACGCGACCATCGAAATCCACACCGACCAGGTGGTGGCCTCCGGCAAGTTCAACGACTCCGCGATGATGAGCCTTCACGTCTCCCAGGCAGGCTGGCCCTCCGCTGGCTCCTGCAAGGTGAGCGACATGTCGTCCAACCCGTTCACGACCAACGTCGGTGACTGGCGGGATGAGTACATCGCCTACGGACTCGAGTCCGACAGGGGCAGCGGCACCGGCCCGGACGACATCGCGACCTGCGTGTACGAGCACCGGTGGAAGGTGACTGGCGGAGGCGTCACCACACCGTGGAGCGACGGGCCCGACAACGGCGTGCGCTTCGACTCGTCCAAGTCTCTCGGCAGCAAATACTACGACGCCGGAGTGATCTTCGACCGTGTCACCCCGGTGTTTTCCTACGACCGGGCTCAGAACGACACCGCGGGCGTCGCCAACCACATCTACGACGCGCTGTACAAGCCCCAGACCACCTACCCGACCAAGCCGGGGAAGGTGATCCCCGGCGACATTTGGAACGGTAACTGGCGCCCTCTGCATCGCAACTGGGCCAATTACGACGCAGCCGCGGCCGAGGTGGCGCGGAAGAACCTCAACGCCAAGAACGCCGCATGCCGAGGCCTGAGCCGTCCCGACGACACCTACCAGTGCGACGAATTCCCCTTCGCCTCCACCAAGGAGGGCGCTGGTGCGGGTGATGGGAACTTCTCCGTGCGCTACGTGCCGGGCACGGAGAACAGCAAGGCGGGCAGCGAGCTGGCCGACTGGTACGGCAGTGACAGGATCCTGCACAGCAACGCGTACGGCATCTACGTGAAGTAACCGGCATCTGCCGGGTGGGGGAGCGGCCCACCGGGTCGCTCCCCTCTCAGCGTGCCAGTCGGTCAGCGCATATTGAGCGGGGGCCTTCCGTGCCTGCGGACAAGGCGATCCCGTCGGCTGCCGCCCACAGCGGGAGCCGGAGGTTCCTGCGTTCCCCGGGTGATGAACGCGATCAAGTACGACTCGAAGCCGTCGCGGGGACCCCAATGCCTGCGCTGCATGGCAGCGTCGAACCGCTGACGGGAGTCACTGCGGCCCTGCGACCATACCTGAGCGCGGTAGGTCCGGGCGGGATCCAAAACCACAAACGGCTCGCCCGGCTCAGCCTGCAGGCCAAAAACCTCAATGGGACCAGCCGCAGGCCCGGCAGGACCGTTCATCGTGTCCAATGCTGCCATCCGCCCTCTGTAGACCGGCTGGTAGTCCACAGAAGCAACCAGGCTCCAGGCTGGTCCTGGCGCCTCGCCCTCTCGGTCGCTGACAGCCAGGACCACCAGTGCAGTGTGCTCCTGAACCGGCGAGGTTACGACGATCTGGCCAGGAACGACGACAACCGGTTCGTCAGGCTGCACGTCCGGCTTGTCCTCCCTGCGCTCGAATCCCGGCTCCCATAGTTCACCCACAGGAAAGTGGCCGTGCTCGATGTTGACTGCTCCCACCCGGCTGATGTCTGGCATGCCTCCGAGCCTGTCAAGGAGGGAGCAATTGTGCAGCAACCTGCTCGGCCACCTTGTGGGCTTCATCCCGCTCGGCGCTCGAGCCGGAAGACCGCCGACCCGGCCACAGCGGATCAAGGCCCTACCCACCGCCTCGTCCGGATGCTGGCTGCGGTTCACGGTGCCGACGGGCCCGATTGTGTTGCCAGCTCGCCGCTTGCTGCTCGGCGAGTTGCTGGCGAGCTAGGGGGTCTCTTTCCGATCATCTGATCGTTGGGCTGGCTGTGAGGGATGGGGAGATATCTGACGCCGCGTGGGCGGTGATCGAGCCGCTGTTGCCGCCTGCGGGTCGTGCCCGTGGCCGGTGGCGGGATCACCGCCAGGTCCTCGAGGGCATCGTGTTCAAGTTCCGCACCGGGGTGCCCTGGAGGGATCTGCCGGAGCGGCTCGGCCCGTGGCAGACGGTGCACGGACGGTTCGCCCGCTGGGCCGCCGACGGCACCTTCGACAGGCTCCTGGCCGCGGCCCAGGGCCGGGCGGAGGTGGACTGGCTGGTCGCTCTGGACTCCACGATCGTGCGGGCTCCTCAGCACACGGCTGCCAAAGGGGGCTCGAGGAGCGTGGGCTCGGACGCTCCCGCGGCGGGCTGACCAGCAAGATCCACCTGGCCTGCGACGGACGGGGCCGGCCGCTGTCCCTGGTCACCCGGCATGAACGCCTTGGCGGCCGCAATGGCTCCCGTCTGGTCCTGGACCACTACCTGGAAGCCCTGCTGCGCAAACCGGGCGCCTTTCCCGGGTCGACCGCGCTGGAGCAGGCCCGCTCCGCGGGCCGCTTCACCCCCGTCCACGACAAGTGGTGGGCGGCGGCGAAGGCCGCCCACGGGGATGCGGCCGGCACTCGCGCGCTGATCGAGGTGCTGCTGCTGGCGCGACACATGGACCACGAGCAGGTCGTGGCCGGTCTGGCTGCCGCCTACCAGGGCCGGAGCCTTGACCGCAGACGCGGTCGCTTTGGAAGCCCGCAAACTCGCCGACGCGGACGGTGAGCCGATCCTGCCGGCCCGTCCCAGGACAGGGCAGGCGACGGAGGACGAGGGGCCGACCGCATCGGTGACCTTCCTCGCCGACTGGAAGCTGTCCCATCTCCCGCCCGACAACCGGCCGCTTCCCTCGGTGGCCCACTACGACCAGCTCCTGCAACGGCCTGGCCGCACGGCCGGTGAGAAAGAAGGATCATGAGTCCACGCAAGCGCGGGCTGACCGAAGAAGCCGCCACCGCCTCCATCGACCAGGCATGCCGGCTGCGGCTGCCCACCATCCGCCAGCAGTTCAAGGAACAGGCCGACGGCGCCGCCCGCGAGCAAATGTCCTACCGAGCATTCCTGGCCGAACTGCTGATGGCCGAGTGCGACGACCGGGCCCGGCGCCGGTCCGAACGCCGCATCCGCGCCGCGGCCTTCCCGCGGGAGAAGAGCCTGCGGGCCTTCGACTTCGACGCCAACCCCAACGTCGACCCGGCCACCGTCAACACCCTCGCGACCTGCGAATGGGTCAATAGGCGAGCCGCTCTGCCTGATCGGCGACTCCGGCACCGGCAAGTCCCACCTGCTGATCGCGCTGGGCACAGAGGCCGCCATGCAGGGCTTCCGAGTCCGCTACGCGCTGGCCACCAAGCTCGTCAACGAGCTGGTCGAAGCCGCCGACGAGAAGCAGCTGTCGAAGACGATCGCCCGCTACGGCCGCCTTGACCTGCTCTGCATCGACGAACTCGGCTACATGGAACTCGACCGGCGGGGCGCTGAACTGCTGTTCCAGGTCCTGACCGAACGCGAGGAGAAGAACAGCGTCGCGATCGCCTCCAACGAGTCCTTCAGCGGCTGGACGAAGACCTTCACCGACCCCCGGCTCTGCGCCGCGATCGTCGACCGTCTTACCTTCAACGGCGCGATCATCCAGACCGGCACCGAGTCCTACCGCCCGGCCCACACCAAGGCCCTGGCCGAGCAGGCCGCCGCCGGCTGAGAGGGAATGCCGGGTGCTGGCGCGGTCCTTGCCACCGCGCGAGCACGTCTTATGCGCCGGTAGATCCGTCGATCTGCTCGCGGATGAGGTCGGCATGACCGTTGTGACGTGCGTATTCCTCGATCATGTGCACCATGATCCAGCGCAGGGAGACTCCCTGATCACCGACGTGACCCGCTTCCTGTTCGGACAGGCGGCCTGAGTCGTTCAGTGATGCTTCGGCGATCAGCTCACGGCCTCGAGCGACCTCCGCTTGCCACGCGGCCATCGCCTCGTCGAGTCCTCGTCCAGGCTGAAGGGCGAAGCCGTCGGCGTTGTTTTCCCCGAAGACCGGCGGCACGTCCTGACCTGCGAACACGCGCTGAAACCAGTTGCGCTCCACCTCAGCCATGTGCTGCACGAGACCGAGCAGCGTCATCGACGAGGGTGACGCCGCAGCAAGCCGTAATTGATCATCTTTGAGGCCCGAGCACTTCAGTGCGAGAGTCGCACGGTGAAAGTCCAGCCACGCTGCCAGCATGGCGCGCTCGTCAGCATGCGCAGGTGGGATAGGCCGTCCATCTGGTGTCGTATTCATGAGCACACCCTGGCAGCAGCAGCCGTGGCCCACGACCGTCTTCGCTGGCGACGAACACGTCTCGCCCCTCTCCCCGCGAGCCAGTGACATCAAATCTCACTGAGATTGATCTTGCTGAGCCACACAAAGTGACGGAGACGATGGACCGCACCGAGGTGCGCACCGTGATGTCCGCCGCGCCCGGTGCGCGCACCGCATTGGTGCGCGCACCGGCACTTCCTTCTCCAGGTGCGGCGGGGTTCGCGCGTGACCCCTTGTCCAGGTCTGCTACCCGGACGCGCGCCCGCTTGTCCACCTCTGCTACCCGTCCATTTCTCCTTGCCACAGCGCCTTCCGGCCGCTGATCAGACTGCGGTCAAGGGGGTGTGTGATATAGGAGCCCGCCGCCCTTGGCGCGCCTGTGCGGTGCGCCGGCACCGATGGCGCGCACCGCGATGGACAGCGCGGTCGGTGGTGCGCGCGCCGCGCGGTAGTGGTGCGCACCGCCACCGCGCGGCGCCCGCACTACACGACAGTGAGGCGCACCGGGTGCGCACCGGTCGGTGCGGGGTGCGCATCGAGGGCCTGGCCCACGCCGACGGCCTCCAGCTGGCGCAGGGTGTCGGCGACGTCCTCGTGGTCCTCGGTGAGGAACTGCTGAGCGAAGTCGATGATGGCGCGTGCTATGCCCTCCGCCGTGTCCGGTCCGGCCTGCGCCCAGGTCCGCAGCGAGGTCACGAAGACCCGACCGAGGGCCTCCGGGGCGAAGGTGTCCTCGCACGGCTCGCCGGCCTCCGGGCCGGGCAGCGCGGTGACCGGGACGACGATGCGTTCGGCGACGTCGACGAGCAGCTCGGGCATCCGCGGTTCGGCGCCGGCGAACTCGCGGGCGGCTTCGATGTCGTCGGCCTGGACGGCCCGGAGGTAGTTGAAGGCGCTGATGGCCGCGTGGGGGGTCATCGGGGTGAGCGGCGTGTTCTCGGGCATGGGTGCTCCTCATCGTCGGGCCGCCTCGCTGATCGCGGCGGCCTCGAAGAAGCCCTCGAACTGCGGGCCTGTGGACAGAGTCCGGCCGCTGAAGGGGGGAGAACTCTCCCCCTCCGCCGGTTGATCACGATGCGGTCACGGTGGAGGGGTTCTTCGAGGCCGGCGTCACACGGAGCCCGAATTCCGCACCTGTAGAAGGTGAATGGCGGGATCGGCCCGCCCCACCTTTCAGGAGCGCCCTGTGGCGAGCACCGCGGACGAGCCCGAGCAGCCCCTTGACCGGACCGGAGAGGCCCCCTCCGTGGACCCCTCCATCACCCCCTCCGCGCACCGTCACAGCGGGCCGGACGTTTTTGCAGGTCAGGCGCGGCGGACAGGGGGTCGTCGCAGGTCCGACAACCCTCATGTCCAGAGGCGTCCTACTCACAGGAAGAACTCGACAGGGCCCAGGCGCCGGGAACTCCTGCAGGCGCTGGGGATTTTCCAGAGGGCGACGCCCGACCAGTTGTGGAAGCTGACCCGTCCGGACAATAAGCACGACAAGCTCACGCGGGACAACCTCCTGGATCTGGAGGACCACCGCCTGGTGAGGATCGAGACGGTCCGGGAGGACCAGCGGCAGGTGTGGGTGCTGACGAAGCGTGGACACGGCGAGGCGAAGCGGCTGCTGGAGCCGAAGGGCATACGGGTCTCGGCGCTGCGTGAGGAGAAGTACGACCCGGTCACCGGGGAGCTGCTCGGTGCCAGCTACGACGACCACGCGGCGGCGGTCACCTCGACGGCCGCCGAACTGCACCGTGCCGGGATCGGGCACCGGCTCGGCTTCGCCACCGAGGTGCCGCACCGGCTCGCGGACGGGTACGTGCAGCGGGCGGACCTGGTGGTGCGGGCGCCAGCGGCCGGGGTGCCGGTGCTGTTGCTGGAGATCGACCGCCGCAGTGAGGACGCGCACGACCTGGTCGCCAAGCTGCGCCGGTACTGGGAGTGGGGCCGCCTGCTGCCCCGGGACGCGGACAAGCACACCGTGGACTTGGTCCGCTCGCGGCCGGACGCGATCGACCACGTCGACCACGACAAGCGGCTGTGGCGCCGGGTCTACCCGCCCACCGGCCGGGAGGGCCTGGTCCCGGTGGCGTTCGTGTTCGCGGACACCACCGAGGCGAAGGTCGACAACACGGTCGCCGTGCTGGAGGAGGTCGGCCGCCGCTACTGGGCGCCGCGCCGGTACGACACCCTCTACCCGAAGGCGGTCACCGCGCGGGATTACCGCCAGGCGGTGCCCGTGGTCGTCACCACCCTGGAGCAGCTGACGGAGCACGGCGCCGGTGCGGCGGTGTGGCGGCGGCTGGGACGGACCGGGCAGCAGACGCTGACGGACGCGCTCGACAACCCCGACGGCCACGCCCTCTACCGCCGCCAGTACGCCCGCGCCGAAGCGGAGGACGAGCGGCGCCGTGCCGCTGAGCGGGAGGCGCGGCGGCCGGTGTGCAAGCGGTGCGGGCGGAAGTTCACGGACGAGCGCTGGGAGGAGGTCACCGTGCATCGGACCGCTGTACGGGCCGGGGACAAGTCCGTGTGCGGCCCGTGCCGCGCCGACGACGTCGCCCGCGAGGAAGCCGCCCGCCTCGAGGCCGCCGCGCCGCCGGAGCCGCAGGACGGCCCCGAGCCGGACTGGGGCCGCGGCTGGTTCCGCCGGCGGTCCTGACCACGTGCCCGCTGTGCGGTCGGCAGCCGCCAGGCCGCACAGCGGGGCAGATCCCGAAGTCACCGCACCACGGGCGGGACGGACGGGCCCATGTCAGCTCGCTGGCGACCAGCCGGGGGGGTGTCGGCGTACACGTGAACGTGCCCAGTCACGTACGGATGAACGTGCTCAGTTCGTGAGGTGCTGGGAGCCGTTGCTGGGCAGTCTGCTGCTTGATCTGTTGGGGCGGCAGAGGGCGGCTGGTCATGGTTTTGGACCCACATCGGTGGTTGGAACTTCGCCGGTATCGCGGTCTGTATGAGTCCGGCGCGATCAGCCTGTCGGAGATCGCGAAGGAAACCGGGCTGAACCGTCGGACGGTTCGAAAGTACCTGTCCGGGCAAGCCCCGGTGGCGCCGCCGCGGCGGGCGGCCAACGGTCGGCCACGGAAGCGGGTGGTTGACGAGGTCGCCCCGCTGATCGACGCGATGCTACGGGCGGAAATCACGATCAAGGGTGCCGTCATCCATGAACGGCTGGTCCAGGAGTACGGCTTCACCGGCAACTACCAGCGCGTGAAGCTCTACGTGCAGGAAGCCCGGCCCCGGATCGCGGAAGAACTCGGCATCGCTCCCGATGAACTGGCGGGTCTGCACCGCCGGTTCGAGGTCATTCCCGGAGCCCAGGCGCAAGTCGACTGGGGCGACGAGGGCAAGATCCTCGCCCACGTCGGGATCCCGAAGGTCTATTCGTTCCACATGGTCTTGTCCTACTCGCGCGACCCGTTCTGCTGCTTCACCACCAGCCAGGACATGGCCACCTTCTTCGACTGCCACCGCCAGGCGTTCGCCCACTTCGGCGGGGTTCCGATGTCCATCGTCTATGACCGCACCAAAACGGTGGTCCGTCGGCATGTCGCCCCTGGTGATGCCGTTCCGCTGCATCCGGAAGCGGTCGCGTTCGCCGGGCACTACGACTTCGACATCGATGTCCTGGCAGCCTATCGCCCCACTGGCAAAGGCCGGGTCGAGCGGCAGGTCGACATCGTCCGGGACCACGTCCTGGCCGGCCGGGCCTTCGCCTCCCTTGAGGAGATGGACTCCGCGTTCATGGCCTGGGTGCCTATGCGGCGAGCCCGGACCCACCGCACCCACGGCGAGGTCATCGGCCTGCGGGCCGTCAGGGACCACATGGCCTTGCGGCCGCTGCCCGAGACGCCCTATGTCGTCACCCAGCGGCACCTGCGGCCGGTCGGCAAGGACTGCCTCGTCGCCTTCGCCGGAAACCTCTACTCGGTGCCGGCCCGCAAGGTCCGTCCCCGCCAGCTGATCGAGGTCCGGGCCACGAAGTCCCAGGTCATGCTGCACTCCACCAATGCCGATGCCGACGGCTCCACATTGCTGGCCGTCCACCCGCGAGCGGTCGGCAAAGGCGTTCGGGTCGTCGACGAAGAGCACTGGGACGGTCTGCCCGACGGCAGGAACCGCCGTGTCACCACAGGCGACATCATGCCGCTGCCCCGCCACGAGGCACCTCTGGGCGAGGAAGCCGGGCCGCTGCAGGCCCTGCTGACCCGGGCCGCGGCCGCCAGCATCCCAGTCGGCCGCCGTCCGCTGTCGGTCTATGACGAGCTGACCGGCACGCGACCGTTCACCACCGCCCCCAAGAATAAGGAATCGTCTTGAGCGAGCTGGTCTCCACCCGCATCCGCACCACGGCCGGCAAGCTCGGCCTGCCACACCTGGCCGAGGCCCTGAACCAATACGCTCAGCGGGCCGACGAGGCCAAGATGGGCTATCTCGACTTCCTCGATCTGGTGCTGTCCGAGGAGCTGGCCGTCCGCGACGACCGCCGCTTCCGCCAGGGCCTGCGACTGTCGAAGCTCCCGCACCACAAGACGCTGGATGACTACGACTTTTCCTTTCAGCCCGACCTCGACCCGCGCAAGGTGAAGGACCTGGCCACCTTGTCGTTCGTCGAAGCCAAGGCGAACGCGGCCCTGCTCGGCCCGCCCGGAGTCGGCAAGACCCACATCGCCGTCGCCCTCGCCGTCGCAGCCTGCCGGGCCGGCTACTCGATCTACTTCACCAGCCTCGACGACATGGTCCGCAACCTCACCGCCGCCGAAGCCGCGGGCCGCCTGACCAGCAAACTCGGCACCTACCTTCGCCCGAGTGTTCTGGTGGTGGACGAGGTCGGCTACCAGCCTCTGGAACGAGCGGAGGCCAACCTCGTCTTCCAGGTGATCTCCAAGCGCTACGAAAAGGGCTCGATCATCCTGACCTCGAACAAGACTGGGGTCAGGTCTTCGGCGACGAAGTACTGGCCACCGCGATCCTCGACCGGCTCCTTCACCACTGCGACGTGATCTCGATCAACGGCCCCAGCTACCGACTCAAGAACCGGCTTGCCGCCATCGAGCAAGACACCCAGGTGGCCTGACCAGCCAGAACAGCGGAGCCCGTCACCGGATGACAGAGATCTCCGGAAGAGGCTGCTGCCATTCACCTAGTTCCGCGACGAGAACCCGGCGGGCCAGCAGCCGGGCCAGAGCCCAACCCTCGTCGGTGCACAGTGCATTCCTTGTCCAGCGATCAGCGTTCTCGTCACCGCTCATCCTGCTGAGGATCACGTCGATCTCCTGCAGGTCAGCCAAGACTCCGCGGGCGAGCTGTCCATCGGCCACCAGGGCCTCGGCCATGCGGAAGGCGTGCTCGAAGTCCAGGGCGATCTCGTCTGTCATCACCGCATGCCTGGCCAACCAGGTCACCTGGGTCTGGGCATCAGCCGCCAACACTGCGAGCGACTCCATCAGCAGGCACCGACGGAACGAAGGACCGGGACTCTCCATCGCACGATCGTCGCACGCCACCTTCTGACGAGCCCACAGGCGAACATCCGGCTGAGCACATTTAGCCGTACTTACCTGAGCACTTTCGCGAGTACGCCGACAGGGGGCGTCGGTGGGGGACAGGTCGGGGCGCGCTCGGTGCCAGCGTGCGGCGTGCCGCCAGCGGCCGGAGGCGTCGCGGGCGACGTCGACGCAGACTTCCACCACCAGCTCGGGCTCCACCAGCGTGACGTCCAGCTGCTCCCGGCTGCCCCATCCGGCGGAGAACGACCAGCCTGTCCACGGATGCCCGCGCCGGGCCCGGTGGAGCATCCTCGCGACCGTCGTGCCGGCCGTCGTGGCGAGGGTGGTGGTGCGGCCGACGTACTGAAGCGCCCCTCCGGGTCGTACCGGCCCAGCAGCAGCGTCCGGGGCGCCGCCAGAGGACCCGATACCGCGCCGACCACCGCCTCCGTCGTCTCGCGCGTCTTGTACTTCTGCCAGCCCCTCACCGAGGGGCGGTATGGCTTTGCGCCCCCAGCTCTGTGACGGCGGCGTGGACACCGACCGGCAGATGGCCCGGTTAGCCCCCGAAGCCTCGGTCGCCGGTAGCCTGCCCCACCCACGTATTGGTGAGCATCGGTGCAGCACAGAAGCGGCATCCTGCTGTACCGATCAGTTCTGGACTCGCTCCGAGTCTGCCTCCGCTTCAGGCCACCGCAGCGCAGCTGCCGCAGCTCGCCCGCGCCCCAGCCAGCCGGACCGCCTGCCGGCAACCGGCCTGGCGCTGCACCACGGCGCTCAGCGCGGTGACGCAGGACCGGGCCCGCACCGCCGTGGTGGGGGCGACCACAGGCCCGGCGTGCCGGCGCGACCCCGACCACGGCGGCCCGTCCGGGAGTGTCCGACGTGACACCGCCCTCGACCTGGCCGGTGAACCACCGCGCCACCCCAGCGAGTTCGACCGTCTGCTGAAGACCGCCCTGGCCGAACGCCCCCGCACCTTCCTCGTCGACGAGGCCCAATGGCTCAACGGCGAAGCCTTCGAATACTTCCGCTACCTCTGGGACGAACCCTCAACCCAGCTCGCCATCATTTTCGTCGGCGGCGCGGGCTGCCACACCGTGCTGCGCCGCGAACCGATGCTGTCCTGCCGTGTCTTCATCTGGCAGCAGTTCACCCGCCTGACCCCCGGCGAGGTCCTCGAGGTGATCCCGCTGTTCCACCCGGTCTGGGCCGACGCCGACCCCGACGACATCGCCTTCGCCGACCAGCACGCCGCACACGGCAACTTCCGCGCCTGGGCCCAGCTGACCGCCCACACCCGCACCGCCCTGGCCCGTACGGGACGTGCCCGCGTCGTCCAGGAGCTGCTGCGCTGGGCCTTCAGCCGCCTCGCCTGACCACACCGTCCATGCCTCCCGCCCCGCCGCTGCAGTCCGTCACCGTGGTTCTCGACCGTCACGACGACGTGCTGCACACGCACACCGCTCTGGCCGCCCACCATCCGCCGTCCGGCCGGATCACCCTGCACCCCGGCCCGGGCACCACCAGCGAAACCGGCCTCGCCCACGACCTTCTCGTCGCCCTGGGCAAACCGCCCCTGCTCCCGGGCCGCTTTCCCGGCGGCCGCCAGCCCGCCTGGGAAGCCGCTGCCGCCTGGATGACCGCCCTGCCCGTCACCCGGCTGACCGTCCTGCGCGCTCACCGCCTCACCGCCCGCCGCACGATGCGCCTCCTGCAGCTACAGGCCCTCACCGGTATCCACCTGACCCTGGTCTGCCACCGCCCTCACCTTCCCGCCGCTCTGCACCAGGCCCTGCGGACGGCCGACTACTCCGTCACCGCCGACTTCGAGGCTGCCCGCCGCCACTACTACGGCACGCCTACCGCCGAACCCCCGCCCGCAGACGAGCCCGCCGCGCCGGCTAGCCGGTGGCTCACCCTGCCCGCACTGGAACGCCTCGTCTCCTACGACAGCCCCCGCCCCTGCGCCGACCCGTGCACGCCACCGCCGATCGCCTGGCGGCACCGCCCACCGCCCCCGCCTCTCACCGCGCACACCGCCCAGAAGGTCACCCACCGGCTGCACGCGGCGACCGCCCACCCTCGCCTGGCCGCAGCTGTCGCCGCCGCACTGTTCACTGGCGCCTCCCTCCAGCAACTCGCCACCGCCTGCCCCCGCGACTACGACGACGCCGTGGCCATGCTCGCCCTGCACGACCGCGCCCGCTACACCGACGGCTGCGCCGCCCACCCCGTACCACCCTGGGCCAGCGTCTTCCTGCGGGCCGCAGCCTGCTTCACCCGGCTCGCATCCGGCGAGGATGAGGAACTGCTCGTCGCGCCAGGTGACCGTGGGCACCTGCTGCGTGTGGCGGAGACGGCCAGACTGCGCCCGCCCCAGCCACCCGCGGCCCGCCGCAAAGGCCCGGCCCGCCGTGTGGAGTGGGACTGGCGCGAGAGGCAGGAGGCCGAGAGGTACGAAGCGATTCCGGCCGACCGAGCCAGGCCGTCGCGACGCTGACCACCCTGACGTGGTTACGCGCGACGGGCCAGGCTCAGCCGATGGAGAAGTCGGCGAACTCGACGTCGCTGAAGGCGATGTGCAAACCGTGGGCCCGGCGGCCCCCGTCACGGAAGTAGGCGTGCCCCAGCGCGCGGGCGAGGATCGCCGTCTGCTGCTGCTCGCCTGCGTCGGCGTCCCGGGCGGCGAACAGCTCCCGCGCTACCTCTCCCGGCAGGTCCTGGGTGATCCATCGCACCCGCGGGTCGTCCGAGGAGCCGGCCGCAGCAGCGAACCCGAATCGCGCCCGGGTATGGAAGACGAACCCCTCCGCCTCGGCCTGGGCACGCAGGCGTGCCCGTACCCGGGGCTGCCACCGAGCCAGGACTGCTTCCTCGATCGACCGGATCTGCGTCGGGCCTGGAGGACGACGCGCTCCTGGTTTCTTCGTCACCCACCGCTGCACGGTGCGCTGCGACACCCCCAGCACGGTGGCCACCCTGCGGGTGGAACCACGGTGCGCTGCCAGCAAAAACCGCAGGCGGGCCTCGGTGCTTGAAGGAACGGAGCGGGTGCGCAACGCGCGCTCCAGTCCCTGCTCGATCTGTCCCACGTCCGCCCCCCCAAGCGACCAGCCCGCACGGCTGGCGCCCCACAGTCGGTAGTGTCAGTTCTCCCGCATCGCCCGCCCCTGCCTGCCAGTTTCTGCATTCTCGAGACAGCGCCGGATGACGCAGCTACGAGCCCCTTGGGGGAACCGGTGACAAGCCGGCGGCGCGCGTCAGGACGGACGTCGCCGGCACCCCGGTGCTGTCCTTCGATACCGAGTCCCATCAAGGTATGAGGCCGAAAAGTCCCGCCGGATGGAGGCCTGGACTGTCCGGATGCCGCACCCATCAGGAGGCGACACCACCGCGGAGCGGCGGGGCTGCCCCTCCGGAGGCCGTGTGATCCTGAGGGGCCGGGGCGGCCAGGCGGAGTCGGAGAGGGGCGTCGTGCCGGACAAGGCCACACCAATTCCGTCACTGGTGCGGCGCGTTGTACGTCCGCTGCGATGCGTCGTCGTCGATTCCTCACTTTTCGAGGGTTGTTGGCGGTGGGATGCGTGAGACTGCCAAGGTGCTGCTCGGTCTCCTCTTCGCGATCACTCCGTGGTTTGCCTTGGTCGCAATGGCTCTGTTCCTCTTTCCTGGGCCAGTTCAGCGCTGGGGATTGGAGTCTTTGGAGCGCTTCGAGCGATGGCGTGCCGACTCGGGGGTGCGTCGAGCTGCTCCGCTTCTGACGCAGATGCTGCTGGTGCCGCCGCGTATACAAGATCGTGTTGGCGGCCATGGGTTGGCGCCTGGGTACGTCGTGCGGTGGTGGCGTGCCCGGCCTCTGGCCGGGCTGTTCAAGGTCGTCCGGTTTGCGCTGCTGCTGTACATTGTGGCGCATATCGACGACATGGCCGACTGGGAGAATCTGCGGTTAAGCGCTGAGCCGGGTCCGCATTCTGGTGTGGTGCAGGGGTTGCTCAGCAGTTTCGTGGCCATGCCGATGGCGGTCTTTACTGGGGGTTCCTCTGCAGTCGGCCGAGTGTCGGCAGTTTTGTTCTGGGCCTTGGTTCTGACCGCTGAAGTGCGGCTCATCAAGCGCATGAACCTGACCAGCTCGGGCAGAGGTGCAACGCTTTCCGCCTACGACCTGGAGGGCCTCACCGGGTCCGCGGACGGGGACAGTGCCCGCATGGAGGACCGACGCTGCTGGCCGGTCGTGGCCCTGCTGACGGTCGCTGCCCAGTGCGCCGCGGTTCTGCGGCGCTGGGAGGAAACCCAGCCGGACTGCCAGATCCCGCGCGTCTCCGTGCAGCCGGTCGAGCGCGTCATCTGGAGGGCCCACCGCACCCGCCGCGCCAGAGCCAGACGACACAACGAACGGCAGTTCAAAGCCCATGCCGCCCTGGTGGTGGGCGCGCTGCGACAAGCCGAAGCACGACAGGACTCCAAGCCGGGCCCTGCTCTGGAGGATCTCACCGTGATGCTCCTGACCATCGCCGAACGCTACGCCGAGGGCCGTATCGACGACCTTCTCGACGCAGACCACCTCGCAGGCGTGACTCCGGCTGTGCCGAGAGAGCGTCTGCGGGGGGTCGTGGTGGGGCTCACGGTCGTCCTGGTGATGGCTGGTGCAGCGTTCCTCGGCTTGCCCGACGCGGCTCTCATCCCTCTGCTGCCGGTCGTGGTCATCTTTGTCGCGGTCGTCGTCAACCGTGGGCGGATGCCAACGGTGGGGCAGCTCACCGATCTGATCATCCCCCGATGAGGCGGAAGACCTCGAGGAGCAGCGTCCTGTCCTGAAGCCCGGCGGGGAGCTGATCCGGTGCCTCCTTCGAAAGATCCATGAAGACCGTGGCCGGGCCTCAGCCGATGAGTGAGCGGAGCACCGGGACGCTGAGACCGGCTGCGGTCAGACCAGCCAGAACAGCAGCGGCCACGGCACCGCCGCTGAGGAAGGTGAGCCCTCCGGCGACCAGGCCGATGACGACCGCGATCAGAAGGACGACGGCCGTGTGGATCGTCAGGAACGGGGCCGGCCCTTGCGGCGTCGGCACGGGCGAACTCACTATTTCTCCCCAATGGTTGATGATGTGACGTCCGCTCGTAAGTGCCCGTCCGAGCCCCACCCCACGGCCTGATTTCCCGGCTCCGAGGGCCGCAAAAGAATCTTGGAAAAGTCCGTGGGGTGGCCGTGGAGGGCGCACTTACAAGGGGTCGTCTCGGCGCCGGCCGCGGCGGCCCGGGAGCTTGCGAGTGGGCTGGCGCGGTTGGTGGCGAGCCGTCCCCTTGCACAGCTAAAGGGGGCGGAGACGACAACCGGAAGGGGAGGGCATGCAGGGCGACGGCGCGGGTGAGGAGGTCGCGGCCGCGCGCGCCCGCAACCTACAACCTAACGACGGCCCGCACGACGCGCAGCGGCTGCTCGGTGCCCCGGTCACCCCCCAGGACGTGCGTGCCATGAACGGCCGCCAGGCCAAAACCGCCCGGCGGCTGCAAGAGAACATCGACCGCCGGCTGGCCGACGGACGCCTGGTGGCCCTGCTCGAACAGGACGGCTTCACCGGCCCGCGCTACGACCTGTTCGTGGAAGAACTCGTCCGCTACGGGATCTCTGTCCTGCGCGGCTGGATGCATTCCGGCTACATCTTCGACCTGGTCGCCCAGCGCGGCTTCAATCTCAACCCCCACGAACTCGATCTGGAGGACCTTGCCACCGACAGCGACCTGCGCGAGGAACTGGCCACCATGACCATCGCCCGAGCCCTGCCGCGCTTCCGGCAGCAGGCCCTGGTCGACAAGGGATGGACCCCCGAAGGCGGAGCAAGCATCACCACCTACTTCATGGGGGCGTGCGCCTACGACTTCCCCAACGAGTTCCGCCGTCACAGGGCCAGCGAGGCCCGCCAGCACCGCGCCCTGCGCCGGGAGAAGGAGCTCTACAGCCCACCCGTCAGCACACTCAGCGTTGCCCAGGAGGTCCTGGGCAATCTGAGCGTCCTGGACGAACTGGGAGAGATCACCGACCCACGCGTCCAAGCCATCGTCGCGCTGACCCTGGACGGCTACTCGCAAGACGAAATCCGCGAGCTGGTCGACGCCACGACTGTCCGAGCCGTCGAAGGCTCGCTCTACCGCTGGAGAACCAAAGCCAAGCAGAAGAGGAAGGAGGACCGTGATGACTAGCCGCGACGACGAATTCACCGCACTGCTCAACGCGTCATCGCTAGGCACTGACGCGGCACGACGCCTCCGGGAGCGGACCCCGCAGAGCACCGCCCAAGCCATCCGCGCCATCACCCATCTGCGCAACACCATCGTCCACAAAGCCAACCCAGTATCGGAGCAGGACGTCACTGAGGTCCTCACCGCGCTCGACTCCTTGACCAGCGACGACACCGGCCTGCGCAGGCTGCGTGACGCCATGGCCCGCCTTCATGCCCAGGAAGGGACTGAAGCGATCGACGACCTGCCCGAGGCTATGGAAGCCCTCAGCCTCTTGCCCTTGGACGGACTCGACGCCGCTACGTCGCAGAAACTACGAGCGGCTCTCACGGTCGTCGCCACGCGCCTGGCAGCACAGGCCGCGCCTGTCCTCCTCACTGTCGCTGAGACCGCTTCGATCATGCGGGTGTCGAAAATGACGATCTACCGCTTGGTGCAGAGCGGACACCTGCCGTCCATCCGCTCCGGCCCCTCCAACCGGTCCTTTCGCATTCCCGAAGCCGCTGTACACGAATACCTGCGCACGTCATTCATGGGAGCGCCGGTCAACCCGCCGCAGTGATCATGCTAGGTCGCGTAAAACGACTCACGCTGGCGGGAGCCGCCACAACAGGTTTCCTTGCCCGCAGCCGTTCAAGAGCTCGCTGTCCGGAGCCTCCTTGTAGGCCCCTGGGCCCGTATTGAAGTGGCTACGGTGCCGCACGCGGCCGGGGATTGGGGCACGCTCCGGGCGCGCTGGAGACCACCGACGCCCCATAGGACAGAGACTCGGCGGTGACGCCGCCGACTGGGGCCTGTACGTCCCGGTGCGCCGTGACCCGGTGACCGGCGTCCTGGCGGAGGTCCGGGTTACCTTCCCGCGCCGCTCATAGCGGACTTCCGTAACGCTGCGCTGCGCCGTGACACTCGCTGCTGGCGGGGATCGGTCCGCTTGAAGTTGCCCACCCACGCGCCTGCGCCAGGAAGCTCCGCGCGCTCACGCTGAGGCTCGCGACCAGTGTCCATGGCACCTCTGGCAACGGGACCCCTGTCAGAGGTGCCACGGGAGACCTCCGCCGTCTACGCCCACTCCACGCCCAGCTCTCGCAGCGCCTCCAGCTGCTCCGTGGCAAGCCGGTCCCGCCTCGATTTGGTGTTCGATACCCACACGCCCAGCTTCACGATCACCGGGTCTGCCTCGCCGTCGACCGTGATTTCTTCGCTGTGGCCCCTCGGTACCGGCCGGTGGGCGCCTTCTCGTTCCATCCACTGCGCGAGGGCTACCAGGCCGCGCTGGAACGCCTGCTGCGCCTTGCTCGGACCCTTCGTCGCACGGGTGGCCGCCGGGGCGGCAGACGGGGCCTCAGCGGGCTGCACGCCCAACGCGGACAGCCGCTCCTGCTGATCACTCGACAGCTGCGCCCAGGTGCCCGGATTCTTCTGCCGCTGGAGCCACTTGCCCAGGTCATCGCCCTCGAATAGCACCCCGGGTTCGATGGCCGGCAGGACGCCGTCGGCGTCGACCAGGTCCGCAAGGACGCGGTAGTGCCGCTGCCAGTCCAGCGGCCACGGGCAGTCCCAGTCCGGGTCGACCGCAGCCAGCTGCTTCGCGCGCTCCGCCGCCCGCTCCGGGTCCTTCCCGAGGCCGCCCTTCCGGCGGAGGTTGGCCATGTGCTGGCCCACCGGCACCATTGCCTCGCCCTCGCCCCACACCGCGTCCTGACGCGGAGCGAGGTGCCCCGTGGCCCGCCGGTAGGACCGCAGCGCGGCGAGCTTGTTCTCCCAGGCTTCTTCGCCGGGTTCCCAGACCATCCCGGCCTCGGGTGCGTCGAGCAGCTCTTTGCGGTGGGGGTCGAGTTCGCCGGTCCGTAGCGCCTTGCGCTGTTGGTGGACCCATCGCCCGAGGGGGAAGTTCTTGGTGACGCCGACTTCGACTTCGGTGTCGTATGGGACGGCGTGGAGGCCGGTGATGTGGTTCTCCCTGCGCCAGCGGAGTAGGGCTTGGTAGCCCTCGAGCCAGACGAGGGATTCGGGCCGGTAGACGCGGGTGCGGAGGAAGGCCGCGATGGTGGCGGCGTCGCGCGGGCTGGAGAAGTGCAGCAGCGCGGACTCGGCCGCGGCGTCGGTGTCGGCCTGCTCCTGGTCATCACCGTCGCCCCCGCCGCCGGCCCCGACGATCCGCCCGTCCTCGTCACGCCGGACGTGGACTTTGCGCTTGCCGCTGGTGAGGGCGCGGGAGGCGAGCTGCTCGACCAGGCGCTCATCGTGGCTGCGCAGGCCCTGGAGCACGGCCACGAGCGGCTTGAAGCTGGCGGAGGCGACCATGTCGGTCGGGTCCTCGTTCGGCTCCAGGAACACTGGCACGATGATCCTGGCGACCTTGGTGGAGCCGTCGCGGTTGAGGCGGAGCGCCCGGCCGATGTTCTGGACGATCTCGACTTGTGAGCCGCGGGTGTCGGCGAAGCAGACGGCTTCGACTCCCCGTTCGCCGGTGATGTCGACGCCTTCGCCGAGGACGCGGCAGCTGGCGAGGAAGGCGCGGTGCACCCGGCGCCCGGCCGCGTCGATGCCGTTCGCGAACTGCCGCAGCGTCTCGCGCCGCTCGGTGACGAGGTGGTCGCCGCACAGCCACGCGGACCACACTCGGTCCGGGGGTACGTGGCGGCCGGCCTCCAGCTCGTAGAACTCCGCGTCGATCGACGACTTCGGCAGCTTCTCCGCCTGCGCCAGGTCCTCGTCGGAGACGTCGTTGGCGTACAGCCGGGCGGCCGTCTCCGGCAGCTTCTCCGCGAACGCTGCGGCCTCCTCTACCCGCTGGTGGAACGTCATCACGGTGCGCAGGTTCCACCTTGCGGCGTGCTCCAGGAGCGCCGTCTGCAGGAGCGCCATGCGCCGGCCCCGCTGCGCCTCCTCCGACTCGCCGAAGACCGGGGAGGGGTCGCGGATCTCCAGCACGTCGATCTCGAACCCCGCGAGGATGCTCCGTTCGATCGCCTCCGAGAGCCCGAGCTCCGCGATCCACGCGCCGTAGGTGGCGGAGTCCTGGCCCATCGACGCGAGTTCCAGCTCCTGGCCGTCTGGGCCGCGCTGGGGGCGGGGGGAGGCGAGGATGCGTGGGGTGGCGGTGAGGTAGAGGCGGTAGTCGGCGGGGATGCGGCTGTTGTCGTGGATGGCGGCCCACGGCCGGCCAAGATCACCGGCGGTTCCGTGGGCCTCGTCCACGATCGCGAGGTCGAACGGGGCCATCTGCTGGCCGTAGAGCCGCTCCCCGCCCGCCAGCGCGGCTTCCAGCGGCCCGCGAACCTTCCGTCGGCCCGTCGGGTCCTCCGGGTCCTCGCGGTCCACCAGGGAGGCGTACGTGGCGAGCACGACCACAGGCCCCGACCCGGCCCACAGCGCGAGCTGGATCGGGTTGGTGGTGGTGCGCACGCCCAGCTCGTTCAGCACGGGGTCGTTCTCCAGCGAGCACACCGCGACCATGGGGGAGCGGTGGCCCACCGCCCGCCAGGCCTGGGCGGTCTGCACGAGCAGGTCCAGAGTTGGGACGGTGACGAGGATCCGCCCGCTGGGGAAGCACTCCAGCGCGCACGCGGCCGCAGTGATCGTCTTGCCGGATCCGGTCGCGGACACGATCATGGCCCGCGCCCCTCCCGGAGGCACAGACGATCTTGCAAGAAATCCGACCCATTTACGAAAGGCCGATTTCTGGTCGACCTGGTGTTCCCGAAGCTGAATATGCCGCATTTCCACTGTCCTCCCCTAAACCTATTTAAGCACTGTTTCGGGAATCACCGGGACGGCATAAACGGCGGAACCGATACCGTACCGTCCTCATCCACGACGACCCGTTCGGCGAGCTGTGCCAGGACGTCGGCCGGCCGCAGCCCCGCCCGGGCCGCGGCCACGCGCACCAGCTGGCTCGGCCCGGTGGCCAGCCACAGCTGCGCCCGCACCTCGTCCGCCTCCTCCCGCCGCCGTTCCTCATGAGCGGCCCTCGCCGCCAGAGCCTTGTCCCGCCGTGCCTCCCGTTCCCGGGCCCATTCCGAGCCCGAGCGTCCCGCTCCGGCTGGTACGCGTCCCAACCGGCCTATGCCATCACGTCCCTGACGCGCTGCCACTCCACGTGTTTGGCAGCCCAGACGGCAGCCAGCCGCTCCGGATCCATCCCGAACCCCGAGGAGGAACCACCCCGCCGCAGCTGCTCCACGGTCTCCCGCTCGCGGACAGCGGCCTCTGCCACCTTGTCCGCCACGGCAGCGATACCGAGGCCATGTGCCTGGCGCCGGACCTGATCCCGGGCCACGTCCTGAGCGCTCCACATACAGCATCTTCCTTTTCCCGCTGCCGTGATCATTCCCCAGCCAAGAGGGTTGGGGCTGTCCCCCCTTTCTGCCAACGGTACATGCTGCATCAACCTGATGCAGCGCTGACCGGAATCCAACCCGACCGAGTGACCCCCATCCTCGTAGCCAGCCTGGCCCGCGTCAGCGGGCCCAACGGTCCTGGAGGCGGAGCCGGAAGGACCGTCAGGCGGGGGAGCGCAGCGGACCCGCCGACCCTGGCCAGAGCGAAGCGCAGGCCAGAGCGGGACGGAGTCCCGCCGGTCCGGGAGCGCAGCGGACGGACCATCAACCCGATCGCGCAGCGATCGGGTTGAGCGGGTGGCGCAGCCACCCGCCAGCGCTCACGCGGAGCGGGTCCCTTCGGGCTGCGCCCGAAGAAGCGAACCCCCGTGCTGCGCACGGGGTTGCGCTCCCGCTCCGCG